>JAUILX010000048.1 GCA_030433395.1 Chlamydiia bacterium | reverse complement strand
TTACCGCATTGATCTGGAACCTTGCCGTTGCTACAATTACTGCAGGAATTCTTTACTTCATATGAGAAGCGCTTATCAATTTGATGAATTCTTTGCTCGTGGACGCTCTGAGGCCATCAGTCCATTTCTTACAGCGCGCGGACGTCAATGGGCAAAACACCTATCTTTTCGCTCGGCCATTATCGCAGCAATACTGCTCTTTAGCGCTTTCATCACCCAATTTTACTCTTTCCCCCTATCACGTTTACAATTAATGTTCGTCTATTTCCTCGCAGGCACCCCAGCCCTTATCAATACACTCAATGACATCAAAAGCTTTGAGATCAATATCGATGTTTTGATGACGCTCGCAGCCTTTTTAGCTGTTTTAATTGGCGCAGAAATGGAAGGTGCTCTTTTACTCGTCTTATTTGCTATTTCAGGAGCCATGGAAAGCGTTGTTGCTCACAAAACAAAATCAGCGCTTAACGCCTTAAGACACCTAGCTCCAACATTTGCATCACTAATCACCCCTGATGGACAAGTCATTGAACGCTCCATTCGTGAAATCGAAAGAGGCGAAAAAATTAGCGTGCGAGCAGGAGAACTCATTCCTCTTGATGGTAAAGTGATAGACGGCAGCTCATTTGTCAACCTCGTTCACCTCACAGGAGAAAGCATCCCCATTGCAAAAGCTGTGGGAGACGAAGTTCCAGCCGGCGCACGCAATCTCGATGGAAAATTAACCATTGAAGTCAGCCGCCGCAGCCACGAGTCAACCCTTTCACGAATCATGCGCATGATCGAAGAGGCACAAGTCTCAAAACCTAAATTACAACGTACCCTTGATCGCTTTGGCTCAAGGTACGCAAGCACAATCATCATCTTAGCTTTTGTTTTTGCAACATGCTTGCCATTCATCACTCACCTTTCGTATACAGGCATCGAAGGATCGATCTACCGCGCACTTGCATTCTTAATTGCCGCATCGCCCTGCGCCCTGATCATTGCAACTCCTACTGCCTACTTAAGCTCCATTTCAGCCTGCGCTAAACAAGGCATCCTCCTTAAAGGCGGCATCACACTCGATGCCCTAGCCAGCTGCAAAATCGTAGCTTTCGATAAAACAGGCACGCTCACTACGGGCAAGCTGCATTGCGTAGACATCTCACCCCAATCTGATCATGCCTTGGCCACCGCCGCAGGTCTTGAGCGCGGCGCCAAACACCCTATTGCCGAAGCCATCTTAAAAGCTGCACAAGACAAAAATATTACGCCCGCCTCTATCCAAAACTTTAAAGCAGTTGCCGGCTACGGTCTTGAAGGTACTCTCGAGGATGGCACATTGGTAGCTATTGGGAATCTTCCTTTCATCTCTTCGAAAACAAGCGTTCCAGAAATCCACCTCCAACCAGGCCAGCTCATTTCCCTACTTCTTATTGGAGATAAGCTTTACACACTAGTTTTTACAGACACCATTCGTGATGATATCCCCCAGCTCATCCAAGACTTAAAAGCTCGCGATCTATCCATTGCAATGCTGACTGGCGATCACCACAAAAGCGCAGCTCAAGTTGCCAAAGAATTGCAAATCGATCAAGTTCATGCCAATTTACGCCCCGATGACAAACTCAAAATTGTCTCCGAGCTATCTCAAAACCAAGGTCTTGCCATGATTGGCGACGGTGTCAACGACGCACCAGCCCTTGCCCGCGCTACAGCAGGCCTTGCCATGGGCAAAGTTGGAAGCATGGCAGCTATCGACGCTTCCGACATCGTCTTTTTACACGACGATCTCAAACTACTGCCTTGGCTCATAAGCAAAAGCCACAAAACTATAAGCATCGTTAAACAGAACCTCGCCCTAGCCCTCGGCGTAATTTGTCTGGCAACCACTCCTGCCCTTTTAGGCTATATACCCCTTTGGCTAGCCGTTGTTCTCCATGAAGGCGGCACTGTCCTTGTAGGACTCAACGGACTACGCCTACTTAAGTCATAGTAAAACAAGTGCTTACACAATAATTTACATTATGCCCACTCAATGGTTGAAATATGTCCACCAAGTGGGCATAATGTAAATTATGTATAAGCGATACCTAGAAAGTAAAATTCATAAATCTCTAAAATTTAGCCCTGCTACTCTAATTTTAGGGAGTCGGCAATGTGGCAAAACAACTCTTGTGCAATCCATTAGAGATCAAAATGCGTTTCGCTACCTCTCTTTTGACGATCTCTCCTTACTGCAATCAGCTAGAACAGACCCCTCTCAATTTTTTAAGTTTAACCCTCCCCCGCTTATTTTAGATGAGGTGCAGCGAACGCCTGAGCTATTTCTACCCATGAAACTCACAATCGACAGCAATCGCAAACCAAGTATGTTCTTGCTAACTGGATCAGCCAATCCTCTAATGCTTCCCAATCTAGGAGATTCCCTCGCAGGGCGAATGGTTATCCAGCATTTGTGGCCCCTATCTCAGGGAGAACTCATGAATCACAAAGAAAACTTTCTTCAGGCTATTTTTGCTGACGATCTCCCCTTTCTCGACATGCCTCCTCTTCTAAATGAAGAACTATTTCAAAAAATACGCGTCGGTGGTTTTCCGACAATGCAAACACTTGCCGATAACGAGTCACGTAGTCTATGGTGTAACAGTTATCTACAAACGATTTTAGATAAAGACGTCCGAGATTTAGCGCAGATTGAAAAGCTTCATGAGCTTCCTCACCTACTAGAGCTTTTGGCAACAAGGCCAGGAGATCTACTTAATTATGCTACACTTGCAAACGCCTGCAATATTCCACGATCTACCTTGACTCGCTATTTTCAATACATGCAAACGCTATTCACCATTCACCTATTAAGGCCATGGCTTGCCAATCGAGGCAAACGTCTGATAAAATCACCAAAAGTCTATTTTAATGATACGGGCATCTTGTGCCATCTGTTGCATCTCTCATCAAGCAATACAAATGTGCCTGGCGAGCTTTTAGGAAAGCTTATCGAAAACTTCATCGTTGTCGAGTTGCAAAAGCAATTATCCTACAGTGAGTTGCAATACGATCTATATTTTTACCGAGACCATATTGGAAATGAAATCGATCTTGTAATTGAAGGCCCACAAAAGCAAATCGTTGCAATAGAAATAAAGTCGACTTCAACAATTAAAACCGACTTTTTTAAAACGATTTCATCATTTGCCAAAGATATAGGACCTCGCTTTAAAAGGGGCATCGTCCTCTACACTGGAGATAAGGCGCTTTCTTTTGGCCCAAATCTTATCGCATTACCTATACAATCATTGTGGCAATATTAATTATATAATATAATTAACTTTAAGGGTTAATTATGAAATTTGATAAAAAACCGGGTAAATTAAGTGATGCTCAACTACAAGAGGCGATCACCTTTGAGAGTGAGCAGTTTGAGAAAAACTACCGCTGGCTCGAAAAGCATATGCCCCCAAGCTTCTTTGAAGAAATTGAGCAAGAAGAGCTCATGCTCATCTCACACAGTCTCATGGGCTTCCACCTACAAAACTACTATTCCCAAATCTTTTTAAAAAACAGCGCCATCGTCTTAACACTAGATAGCTCCGATGCCGATCTCAATATTATCAAACACTATAATATGTACGGCATTAAAAATTACCGCACATTCATTTCTGACACACCCCCTCCTGTCGAAGGAGCGAAAGAAAAACTGCGCATTGCACACCTACATTTTAGCGAAATCACGGTTACAGAAGAGCCAGCCAATGAAGTCTTAAGCTCAAAGCAAAAAAAAGAGCTTTTTGATTTGATTGCTCCACGCAACGCCGATGTTACTCCTGAGATGCTCGACCACTTCTTGACCCACATCAGCGCTCCCTTTGTCCGTTCAATGACACTTGAGCGCCTTGCCCTTGCTTTAGATATGTTCTTTAGAGCTCGCACGCGTGATTTGTGTCAATACGAGGCACGCTATAACGAGGACTGGCATCAAGGAAACGAAATCCCCTCACTACAAATTGTTTTTGCCTGGCGCAATACCCCAAAACATCGGTTTTTATACCGCCTTGTAAAAATGATTCACCGCCATAATTTAACGTTGAAAAGAGTCAATGCAACCTATGTTGATCCCTACACTAAAAAAAGCATTCTCGTGATGTCGCTTGGCCTGCATGGAGCTGATGGAAGGGCAGCTTGGGAGGCTGCTAATATCAACGATTTCTTGCAAGAGCTTGCTACCTTAAAATATTTTGACCGCAACGACCGCATAGAATCGACCTTTGTCGATACAGAAATGGTACGTGGTAACTTGGGCAACCTCATTAGGTCTATGGTCAGTTTTGTTCACCAGACTCTTGTTCATGCAGACCTTAACCTTTACTCACTTAGCCATATCGAAGAAGCGCTTTGCCGCCATCCAGAGCTAACCGTTGCCATTTGTGAAATCTTTGAAGCCAAATTCCATCCAGAAAATCATAGCGAGAAAAAAGCAGACAAAATCCGCAATGCCTTTTTAGAAGCCGTTAATGAGCTCGATACAGGTCATGAAGTGAACGATATCCGCCGTAAAAATGTGCTCAGATGCGCCATGCATTTTGTTGATCACACACTCAAGACAAATTTCTACCGCAACAACAAAGATGCGCTTTGCTTCCGTCTCGATCCCAAATACCTAGAGCACGTTCCTTTTGATTACAAAGAGCGCTTTCCTGAGCTCCCTTACGCGATCTTCTTTATGAAGGGAATGCATTTTGTAGGATTTCATATTCGCTTTAAAGACCTTTCACGCGGAGGTCTGCGCACTGTTTTTCCAAAAAAATTCGAGCAAATGGTGGTCGAGCGCAACTACGTTTTTTCTGAGTGCTACAACCTTGCCTATACACAGCAAAAGAAAAACAAAGATATCCCGGAGGGCGGATCAAAAGGCGTTATCTTTTTAGAGCCTACAGGTCAATTGCAAGTTGAAGCTGACATTTATCAAAAAGAGCTCAAGCTAGCTGGAATCAGTGATGAAGAAATCACAAACTGTATCAAAGAATTTGTCAAAGATGCCAAACTGCAATATCTCTACCAAAGCCAGCGCGCTTACGTGCACTCACTCCTTTCTCTTGTCAATTGCGAGCCCGATGGTCTACTCCGTGCAAAACACATTGTCGACTACTACAAAAAACCAGAATACATCTATCTTGGACCTGATGAAAACATGCACAACATCATGATCGATTGGATCTCAGACTTTTCCCTACGCTGCGGCTACAAACCAGGAGCGGCCTTCATCTCTAGTAAACCCACAGCTGGTATCAATCATAAAGAGTATGGCGTTACATCGCTTGGCGTCGCCGTTTATGTCGAAGAGGTTTTACGCTTTTTAGGGATTGATCCCAACCGCGAGCCTTTTACCATAAAAATCACGGGTGGGCCTGACGGTGATGTTGCAGGCAACATGATTCTTAACCTCCACAAAAAATACAAAAAAACAGCACAACTCGTAGCGCTCATCGATGTATCTGGCACCATTTACGATCCTGAAGGTTTAGACCTTGATACACTCGCCCAACTTTTCCACGACCAGCTCCCCATCAATCACTACCCTCCTAAACTTTTACATGAAGGTGGCTTTCTTCTAGATACCCAACAAAGAAGGGAGCAAACAGCCTATTCCACACAAACCCTTTGCTACCGCAAAGAAGGAAAAAAACTCGTCGAAGATTGGCTCTCCGGCTCTGAAATGAACCACCTTCTTCGCTACAACGTTCACCAAGCCAAATCCGACATTTTTGTTCCCGGCGGCGGCCGCCCCCGAACTTTGAATGAAACTAACTTTGAAGAATTTCTCGATGAAACAGGCCACCCGTCCTCTAGAGCCATCGTTGAAGGCGCCAATCTCTACCTAACACCAGCTGCCCGCCGCGCCCTAGAAGAGCGCGGAGTGATCATCATCAAAGACAGCTCTGCAAATAAAGGCGGGGTGATCTGCTCATCATTTGAAGTCCTTGCAGGTCTTATCATGAGCCAAGAAGAATTTCTCAAACACAAAGATGCGTACATGAAACAAGTGCTTGCCATCATTTGCGAAACAGCACGTGATGAAGCGCAACTTCTTCTAAAAACCTACGCAAAAACCGGCGTTTACCTAACCGACCTATCAGAGCTCATCTCTGAGCACATCAACGGCTACACCTATGAGCTTCTCGACTACCTAGAAAACCACGACATCACCGAAGATGACCCCCTCAATCACAGCCTGCTAAGCTACTGCCCCCCATTCTTAGTCAAAAATTTTAAAGACCGTATCTTTAACGACATACCCCATGGCCACAAAAAAGCGATCATAGCCTGCTTCATCGCCTCAAAAATGGTCTACTCCCGCGGCATCCAATGGAGTCCCTCCATCGTCGATGTTCTGCCCCTCATCACAAACGATCCCGCCCTCAAACGCCAACTTTAATTGTATCTAGACACAAAGCAATCATTACTGATATGCTGCGTTTGTTCACCGGGGGTGCCCAAAATATGGGCTGAAAAAACAAATACTTTGTTTAACCCTTACTACCTGATCTAGATTGTACTAGCGTAGGGAGTGTGAAAGTCTTAGTCCTTTTCGGTGAACATGAAAAGGAAACACAAAATTGTTTTCTTCCAATAGCACTTTAAAAAATTGGAGGACGCTTATGTCTACAGAGGCAAATAAAACAACTCAAGATTTGATTGACAAATACTGCTCAAGAACACCTGAGTATAGACCTTGTCAGCCATATTGCGATGAGGTCTGGGAAAAAATAGCAAGGGTATCCCCAATTGCTATGAGTGAATTTTCTGGGGCTTGTAATGAACGCTGTAAATCTTGGCAAAAATTTGTCAAATGGCATGATATGCATTGAGATAAACCGGATAACACGTCCGGCTTTCTGAAAAAAATTATAGATTGACAGGAACTAGAATAAGCAACTACCCTTTGTCAGTGAATGACTTAACAAAGGAAAGCACATGGCGTCAATACCATCTAATGTACCCAAGCAATCCAACCATGAAAAGCAGCCCGAGCCCCCTTCCAGAGAAGAATCGTGCAAAGAGTTCTGCATCAGGGTAAACACAGAAATATCAAAAACACCGGGCCTAGAAGAAAAAGAAATCACAGTTATTCGATGCCGCAAAGATTGTTTTGCAAGTACACTTTTTAGAATGGAAACTTCGTAACATCAGTTCTTAA
>JAUILX010000207.1 GCA_030433395.1 Chlamydiia bacterium | reverse complement strand
GCTCTTTTGATATTGTGGAGTGGATAACCGACCAAAGCTGTTGAAACATGATCAAAATATAGACATCTTTCCAAAGATAAAAGACAAAAGGCAGCCATTTAATCTGAGTCAGATTAAAAGCGCAAAATAACGTCAACCCAAATCCAGCGCCTGCTATAAGACAAAGCATGCGCAAGCAGCCAATACGGGAGACAAACTTATTGTAGAGCCAGACCATGCACAGATTGAATGGCAAGGTTGCCAGCCAGGCATAAGGGTAAAAGCCAGAGCCATAGGTTGCAATGAAGACAGAGGTCCCAGTAGGCTTTGTCATTGCATATTCCCCTGTTATGCAAAAGCCTGTAAGCATGGCAAAAAATATAAAAAGTTTTTCAGCC
This sequence comes from Chlamydiia bacterium, assembly GCA_030433395.1. GTDB lineage: Bacteria > Chlamydiota > Chlamydiia > Chlamydiales > JACKPQ01 > JACKPQ01. The sequence continues at coordinate 976 of JAUILX010000207.1, read as the reverse complement.
TTAGAGTAGCTGCGCACCTCAGCTGAGATATTAGAAAAAAATTGACTTAGCATGTCCTAATAATAGCACATTTACAAATTTCTTACGAGCTCTTGGCGATATTTAGGGGATATATAGACCCACTGGATTGTAGGAGCATGAATGCTGATTTGAGATAACTGGCTCCCCTCTTTGATGGATCCGTCTCGCCGCAGGGTTGGGAAGGGCAGAGAATGGCTTGCTTGGGTTTTATTTGTGAGCTCCCAGCCAATCTGGTCTTTTTCGATCTTGTGTATATGCATGAGCTCGATGAGTCTGGCTTCGTTAATTGAGCAATCTAAGGGCAGAGCATCGAGATGATCTTTGCGCTGAAGGAGGCGAATGGCATCGTGGTGAGCGGCGTGATTTTTATCGCGGCGAGCGGAGTTGACTTCAGTCAAAACTTCATTGTCTGTCATATAAATATAGTCATCTATGTTTTCTAAAAATGGATGATTATTATAAGCCTTTTGCATAAAGCGAGCCATATGGTGGGCATACGACTTAACTGCCGGGTACTTGTAAACACGTTTATGCATGTAATGGCGTGCAATTAAGAGCGCCTCACATGATTCTAAGCCATTTTCTTCTACACCGAGCTGCAAAATATGCTCAGAGTTTAAAGCCGGCAGAATGCGAATCATCTCAATGAGTTGCTGATAATCAAATAGGCCATAGCTCAATCCTGTAGCTCTAGCATCCCTTAATAGATAGTCGATGCGATCAGAACCGAAAAAATCGCCTGTAATCATGTGAGAAACAACCCTTTCCCAAGGTGAAAAAGCCTCATCACTCTTGTGAGGGCCGATGGCAATTTTAATCACATCGCGCGTGACATCGCGTCGAGGATCGCAGCGTTCCCAAATAGGCTTTAGGTAGCTTGATCCCATGATTTTTTTAGTCCAACCCTCATGCCCGTCACTGTCGAGCAGCATTTTTTCGGCAACATGGGAAAAAG
>JAUILX010000206.1 GCA_030433395.1 Chlamydiia bacterium | reverse complement strand
CTGCCGTCGGCAAACTGCATGCGAACTTGATCTTTTTGTGTTAATGACTTAGCCGACATGATAACTGAATTGTCTTTTTGACTAAAGACAATTGAATACCCTTTTTGCAAAAGATTTTTTGGATCGATTGCTTTTAAATGCGCAACCAATCGTTTCAAATTCTCTTTTTTTTCGGCAAGTTTTTGTGCAGGATTAATTACTTGCATCTGCTTTTGCAAGCCGCTGATATGGATGCGTCTTGTCAACACTTGCGTTTTAAGCCCTCGCGCGATGCTCGGCCCTATTTCGTCCATTTTTTGCAGCAATTGTCCGATGAGCGCATAGGGATCGCAGAGCATTGGTTGACGCGTGATTGCTAGCATCCTCAAGCGGTGGTAGTTAACATTTTGCTGTAGATGGGTAATGAGATTCTCGCGCATCAATGCTAAATTTTCAATGAGCCTGGCTTTTTCGCCCATGGCAATTTCAGCAGCAGCAGATGGTGTTGGCGCGCGCACATCAGCTGCAAAGTCGCAAAGAGAAACGTCAGTTTCGTGGCCCACAGCAGAAATAATGGGAATACGGCTATTGAAAACAGCTCTTGTAACAATTTCCTCATTGAAGGGCCATAAGTCTTCGAGACTGCCACCACCTCGACCGATGATAAGAAGGTCAACACAGCCCAACGCGTTAAAGTCCTCAACCGCTTTTGCAATCTCAATACTCGCCCCCTCTCCTTGCACTTTGACAGGGTTGAGGATCAGTTGAAAGCCAGGAGCGCGTCGCCTTAAAACGTGAATAATATCGCGAATCACAGCACCTGTAGGGCTTGTTATAACGCCAATTGTTTTGGGAAATGGAGGAAGGGGTTTTTTGTGTGTGCTATCAAATAATCCCTCGCGTGTAAGTTTTTCTTTAAGCGCTTGAAATTTAACTAAAAGATCTCCGATACCGCTGTATTCCACTTTGCGCACAATGAGTTGATAGGAGCCTCTTGGAGCGTAAACAGAAACTTCGCCTGTACACACCACTTCATCTCCATCTTTTGGAGTTCGAGCTAAATTTTTAGCATTACCGCGAAAGAGCACAGATGAGATCTGAGAGGCTGCATCTTTTAGGGTAAAATAAAGATGGCCTGAGGCTTGTATCTTTAAATTTGAAATTTCACCTTTGATTTGGACATGGGGGAACCTTTGCTCGAGCTGCCCTTTAATGGCTTGAGTAAGCTGGGAAACAGTCAGAATGGCCATGAAAGCAATTTATACGTTATGCAAGAGCTTGTCAATCTTTTGAAATTCTGTTATGATGCTTCCTTATGAGAAAAGAGCCGATCATCATTGGAAATTGGAAAATGCATAAAACGCCTGCTGAGGCTGTGGCGTT
>JAUILX010000205.1 GCA_030433395.1 Chlamydiia bacterium | reverse complement strand
CAACAAGAGTGGCCAGAGCTTCTCCATCAATATCATCAGCAATGATCAAAAAAGGCTTGCCCTTTTGCTCGGCTGCCTTTTCCAAAATAGCGACTAAATCTTTTGCATTGCTCAGCTTTTTATCTGTGATAAGAATGCTTGGATTCTCAAATTCAACAGCCATTTTTTCGCCATTTGTAATGAAATATGGCGAAAGGTAACCTTTGTCAAATTGCATCCCTTCAACAACTTTTAACTCTGTTTCTACACTTTTTGCATCAGCAGTTGTAATCGTGCCATCTTTACCAACTTTTTGCATGGCTTCTCCGATCATTTTACCCACTTCAGAATCGTTGTTTGCAGAAATCGTTGCGATCTGCTCAATTTCATCGGGCTTGGAGATGTGAGATGCTTGGGCATCTAGTGCCTCGCAAATCGCTTTCACTGCCGTGTCAATACCACGCTTTACAGATGTCGGGTTAGCGCCGGCAATCACAGCTTTTGCACCCTCTGTAAAAATAGCTTCTGTTAAAACAACAGCTGTAGTTGTTCCATCACCTGCAACATCGCATGTTTTGGAGCTTGCCTCTTTGACCAGCTCAACCCCAACATTTTCAAACTTATCTTTTACGCTAATTTCTTTAGCAACTGTCACACCATCCTTTGTTGATAGCGGGCTACCAAAGCCTCGATTGATCACAACATTGCGCCCTTTTGGACCTAGTGTAACCTTGACAGCTTTAGCCAATGTTTTCACACCCGTTAAAACAGATCTGAGCGCATCTTCATTAAATTTCAGCATCTTTTTCGTCATGTTTCAACTCCTTCTTATGATGTAACTGCTAATAAATCGTCTTCTTGCAAAATCAATAATTCTTCGTCAGCACTGCCTTTAACTTCAGTCCCTGCGTATGAAGAGAAAAGTACTTTATCACCTACAGACACCTCTAGTGCTTTAATTTTGCCATCTTTGTCAGCTTTACCTGGGCCTACAGCAACAACTTCTCCCATCTTGGGTTTTTCTTGTGCTGAGTCAGGCAGGATAATTCCGCCTTTTGTTGTAGAATTTGAAGAACGCTTAACTAAAACGCGAGCGCCAAGTGGTTGAATTTTTTGAGTCATTGATCTGTCTCCTTAGTTTTAAGATACCTGTCCTAAATCATAGCAATAAGCTTGATTTTCAGTCAATGTTTTAGCACCAACAGATCGCGAGTGCTAAGAAAGCACTCGCATTAACTATCTATGCTTTCGCAAAAATATAGGCAGTCTAATTAACGCGAGTTGCGGATCAACTATCTATGAAATGGTGCATATTTTTGATGAAATTTCTAGAAAAATCTGCGCAGTGGATAGCCAACGCGCTATCCTCAAGCAGTTTTTCCTAGAAAGATCGCCAAAA
>JAUILX010000001.1 GCA_030433395.1 Chlamydiia bacterium | reverse complement strand
TAGCAAATTTTCCCAGGTTTCTCTGTTCTCTGGACCGAATAATGTGCTTGATATCAGCATGGATAAAACATACTCTCACCTTACGGGCTACACGGAAGGAGAGATTAAGCACAGCTTTTCTGCCCATATGCAAAAGATTGTCCAAGATGGTGTTTTTCCTGGTGAAACGCACATTTTAGACCCATTACGAACGTGGTATAATGGATTGCGATTTTTCTAACGTTTTTAGAGAAGTCTGGGATTAGAACACACGCTGAGGTCGCAACCAATGTTGGGCGCGTTAACTTAGTTGCTGATATGCCTACTGCTACTTGTATCTTCGAATTCAAGTTAGACCAATCAGCTCCCATCGCATTCGATCAAGCCGAGCTTAAACAGTATAAAGAGCGCTTCGCTGATGCTAATAAAAACATCTTAGTGATTGGTCTTAATTTCAGCTCCACCTCCCGCAATATTTCTGAATGGAAAAGCCAACTCTTTTCGCCAGACGGAAAAAAGCTTAACGCTGAGGATCTTTAAGCTACTTTTCTAGAAGAATTCAGATGAGAGCTTGTATACACGCGATTAGTTGTCAGAGTCTGTCATGATTAAACGTAACTGTTTTTGAATCGATCTAGGTCCATAGAAACGCCATGAAAGCCCATTTGCAATAGCAACTGCGAGCTCATAATCGGGTGAATCTTCGTTGTACTTTTCTTTAACTTTGAGCTTAAAACTCTTGTAGGCATCGTCAGCCAATTTGTAGGCTGAAAAGTCAATGTCAGCTGGTGACTTTGTAACGTCAAAATGTTTTTTTGCTTCTTGTTGGGTAGATGCTATCGTTTTTTCCAGTTCATCGTTAACAACCTCATCTACACTATCTGCCATCTGTTGAACCTTGTCTCGTTCACTTGTAGTCATCAATCTTCCAAAAGCGCTCATTTCTAAAACTCCAAATTACTCAAGTCAGGCTTGACCTCTAGATCGGGATGGATTTTGGTTTTCAATGATTGGGAAATGGCATTGAGTGTTGCGCCTGTTGCAGAGTAGCATGTCGTGCAAGCGCCTTCATAAGCAATGAGCACTTCATCACCTTTTAAATCAACAATACGGATGCCTCCTTCGTCTAGCTCGATGTAGGGGCGCACCTCTGTATCGATCATTTGTTCGATAATGGCGATTTTTTTGGTTTTATCAAGCTCTTTGAAACCGGGATATTCGCAAATTTCGCCTGCTTCGCTTGGCATTGGCGGCGCGATGTATTCTTCTGGGAGGGGCAGATCCAGACATTTTTCCATTGCCATATCCATGGCTGAAAGCACTAGGTTGAGGTGAGAATAGGTCTCATTTGGTAAATGCAATTCTTTATCGATGAGATCGGCTGTAAGTCGTCTGACTTGGGCATAGTTTTTACGCATGGCAAGTGCACAGGCAGCCTCAAGACTTGCCACAAGCGCTGTTGACCCAAAGTGGGTGTATTTAACATCGGCGATGACGCCATCGGTTTCGTCAACGAGAAAGTCAATTTGAAAAGATTCGTCAACGCCACTGACAAGACGCACACCTGGGCGCGCTATTAACGTGCCCCCGTATTGTGGGTAAAGGATTTTCTCAATGGTTTTTTTTGTATAACTTTGCCAAGGATAGGGCTTCATAAAATCTGCTCCAGGGCAAGATGCAGCTCTTTTGTGTTTGAATCAGGTCGCAAGCAAAAGCTAAGCGCACTTTTTGCTAATCTATCATCAATGCCTGCTGCTTTTAAAATATGCTCGATATTTTGAAATGCTCCGCCCCCAAATGAAACATCAAATCCTGCATGTTTGAGGTGAAATGCTAAAAGCTCGGATGTCATTTTTGTAAAGCTGATGCAAGATATTCCAGGCAGCCTCTCTGAGTCTTGGAAAAGCGCTTTTCCAAAGGTCAGCTTTCTTTCAAAGGCATCGCGGATGCGCGCGCTTTCAATGGCAAAGTGCTCCAAATTATCCATGAGCACTTGCGCCTTTTCGCCTCTTTGTAAAATCCATTTCGGATCAATGGATCGACCTGAAACGATCGGCATTAAAGGCTCTTTAGAAAAAAGCATGCCATCCCAAGTTAGGTAATCAATGCCAATTTCATCCATGCGAATTTGCATTTTGCCAGCGACATGACTGACATCGACATGCAAGGGGACTTGAGCTTCTTGACAAACTTTTGCAATGCTTGCAATCGGCTGGATAACTCCTGTTAGGGCATTTGCCCAAGATAAGCTGACAAGACCTGTGCGCGCATTGATGTATTTTTTGACGTCTTCTGCTGTGATAAAGCCTTGCGGGTTGACCGATACTTTTTTGGCAAAACAGCCAAGAGGCTCGAGCCGCTGGATTGAAAGCAGGGTTGGTGCGTCTTCTACATTGCTTGTCAGGATATGATTTCTGCCAGATTCTGCGAGTTGATCGATGAAATGCCCAACGAGCACCGTGCTAATTGCTTCGGCGCGATCAAAGTAAGGCCATCCGGGCAAGCTTGTGCCAACAAGGTCGCAAATAGCCTTTTCCGCCTCTTTGCAATCAGGAATATCCGCCGTGGGTAAAGCTCCCACATGTGTATGAAAATTTTTTGTCACAACGTCTGTTTTTCAAATGTCTTATCTGCATAAGTATAACAGATTGGCTGGCCTGTCGGAATCTCTAATTTAATAACTTCATTCTCTGAGAGCTGATCTAGCTCCATCATGATGGCTCTAAGGCTGTTGCCATGAGCTGAAATCAGCACATTTTCACCGTTTTCTAGATGAGGAATGACCTGTTTTTTAAAATAGGGTAGAGTGCGCGCTGCGGTATCTTCTAAGCTTTCTCCATTAGGGGGAGGATTTGAAAAGCTTCGTCTCCAGATATGAACCTGCTCTTTTCCAAATTCGGCTCTTGCATCGTCCTTATTCATACCCTGCAATTTGCCATACATACGCTCATTGAGCTCCCAGGCTACGTGCGTTGGAATCAGATCCTGATTGCCATAACTTTGGTCCCAATCGTCAAGTTTTCCCTCGCCAGGGTGCATGACACACGGGACGCGCCCCTCATCATGAATGCTCATTGCAAGCATCGCAGTTAGTTGAGATCGAACGAGTGATGAGACATAAATCACCTGAAAATCAATGTGTTGAATGGCTTTACCGGCATCTAAGGCCTCTTGAATTCCCTTCTGGCTTAAAGGGATATCAACCCAACCTGTAAATAAATTTTTTGCATTCCATACAGATTGGCCATGACGCAGCAAGACAAGTAAAGATTTTCCCATGTCCCGACCATAACTAATTTTGATAAAATATGCTAGATTATGATAAACTGGCTCTGTGGCAACTCAAGTATTACCAGGGATTTTCTATAGCTCAAGGGCTTATTTCGATGAGATCAAAAACGCATGCCCCTATGCTGAAGTGGTCAGTTTAGTGAAGGTCACCCTTCCCGAAAAACCTAATTTTACACACCACTACTTTCCTGCCAGCGATTGGCCTGGTCTTAAATCAATTTTTGAAGAGGCTTTTGAAGTTTTGGATCGAGCTTCAAAAAAACATCCGATTTTAGTCCATTGCAGTCTCGGCTGCGTTCGCTGCCCTACTTTAATCATGGCCTACACGATTAATCGAAAAAAACTGAGCGCAGATGAAGCTTATGCGAAAATGCAAAATGTAAGCCAGTATCATTTACCCTATTTGAGGAAATATGCCGATGAGACTCAATAAAGCTCTAGCGGAAGCCGGCGTTGCCGCAAGACGCACATGCGATCACTTGATTTTTTCAGGCAAAGTGGCCGTCAATGGCCTCGTTTGCAAAAAACCCCAGACACAAGTTGAATCAACCGACAAAATCACAATTGATGGCAAACCGATCGATTCTCAAAAAAAGGTCTATTTCGTTATGAACAAACCGCGGGGCTTTGAATGTACACACAAACGCCCAATTGGGAAAAAAATTGTCTATGACCTTTTAAGCGAGCATCACTCGCGGCTATTTTCCGTTGGAAGACTCGATCGAGAAACAACCGGTTTACTCATTCTCACCAACGACGGGGACTTTGCCAACCAGATCATTCACCCATCTTCAAATATTACAAAAGAATACCTTGTCAGAACTGATGCAGAAATCACGCATGAGCACCTAGTGAAAATGAGCACAGGTATTGAAATTGACGGTGTTTTTGTTAAGCCGAAAAGAGTGAAAAAAGTACGGCGTAACACTTTTAAAATTTGCGTTAAAGAGGGGAAAAAACACGAAGTGCGCCTCATCGCTTCCTCTGCGGGCTTGGAAGTGCTTGAGCTCAAACGCATCCGAATTGGAAACCTTGAATTAGGCAAATTGCCCGAAGGTGCTGTGCAAACCTTGACCGGAAAACAAAGAGAGTCGTTGACAATTTAGATAGAGTTGCGTCAACATAAGGCTTATGAGAGCACTTTCAAAACTTCTTGGAAAATCTCCTTTCGCGCCTTTGCAAAAGCACATGGAAAAAGTGCATCTATGCATCAACAAGCTCACTCATATCTTTAAAGATCTCGACAAATTAAATATTGAACAAATCGATGCGCTTGCTAAAGAACTATCTGCTTTAGAGCATGAAGCTGATATCACAAAAAATGATATTCGAAATCACCTAAAAGGGATCTTTTTGCCCATTGATCGCTCCCAATTTTTAGAGATGCTATCCCTACAAGATAGCATCGCCGATAAGGCAGAGGACATTGCAAATTTGTTAACGCTTCATCCACTTGAAGATGTAGCCCAATTAAAGCATTTATATCACAAAAATTTAGAAGCCTTTGAGGATGCTGTCGGCATTATTGGCGAGATCGATGAACTTGTCGAGTCGTCTTTTGGCGGTATGGAAGCTGAAAAAGTCAAGCGCATGGTTGAAAAAACATCGTATAAAGAATATGAAGCTGATAAAGCTAAGCATGCACTTACAAAGGAGCTATTTGCAAAAGCAGAAAAGCTCTCTACTCCCGCATTTTACTTATGGATCCGTCTTATCGAAGAGGTCAGTACCCTGTCACACCTCTCCGAGCGATTAGCAAACAGAATACGCATGGTGCTCGAAGTTAAATGATCTTTTGGATTGTCATCGTCTTGCTGGTAGGGCTTTATATGGCTTGGTCCATTGGAGCTAATGACGTAGCAAACGCCATGGGCACCTCTGTCGGATCAAAAGCTCTTACACTTAAAAAAGCCGTGCTTATAGCAGCCGTGCTCGAATTTAGTGGAGCTTTTTTTATGGGCTCGCGCGTGTCGGAAACGATGCAGCAAGGATTGATCAACCCAGAAATGTTTGCATCTGACCCCTATACTCTCATGTATGGAATGCTAGCAGCGCTGCTAGCAACAGCCATCTGGCTACAGGTAGCTTCCTACTTTGGATGGCCAGTTTCAACAACACACGCAATCGTTGGTGCAGTACTAGGTTTTGGTATATTAATTGGCGGAGCATCGACTGTGCAGTGGCCAATCATCGGCGCTATTGCAATGAGTTGGGTCATATCCCCCATACTTAGCGGTCTCATTGCCTTTATAATATTCATCCTTTTGCAGCGCGTTATTTTTTACTCCACAAGACCCTTTGTGATGAGTCGTCGACTCATTCCTATTTTGGTCTTTGCTGTTTTTTTCATCTTTTCACTCAGCTTAACTTTTCACGGACTCAATCACATTGGAGTTGTTCTTAACCTCAGCGAAGCCCTGTTACTTAGCTGCAGTATTGGATTAATTACAATGACCATTGCCTACTTACTCATCTATGTTAAAAAGAATGCCCAAATTGAAGAGCATATCGCAAGAGAGAACGATCGAAGCAAAGTTATCAGCATGCAAAAAGCGCTCAAGCATCTGCAGCGTGTGCGCCTTGATTCAGAAGGGTCTACCAAAGATGATGTATCTGCACTCCTTGACCAAACAGCAGCTCTGACCAGGCAGCTTCGAAAAGAGTCCCAGTTTTACAAACCCTCATCACGCTATCAAAATGTCGAGCATTTGTTTTCGTATCTACAAATTATCAGTGCATCCTTTGTCGCTTTTGCACATGGAGCAAATGATGTTGCCAACGCCATTGGCCCGGTGGATGCCGTTTTAGAAATCGCCCGCAATGGAACCCTTAACCTACAAAAGACAACGCCTGTGTGGCTTCTAGCATTAGGTGGTTTTGGGATCGTGCTTGGACTTGCAACATGGGGCTGGCGCGTTATCGAAACAGTGGGCCGAAAAATCACTCAACTCACACCAACACGTGGATTTGCTGCAGAATTTGGCGCAGCAATCACCATCCTACTTGCCTCAAAACTCGGGCTGCCAATCTCAACAACACATTGCATTGTAGGAGCCGTGCTCGGCGTTGGCCTAGCTCGCGGACTATCTGCATTAAACCTAAGCACATTGCGCGACATCGGGCTTTCTTGGATCATCACATTGCCATCAAGTGCACTGGCCTGCATCGGCCTTTATTATCTCATCCGATTTGTTTCTACCATACTCTAGCCCGAGCTAGATAGTGTCGTCAAATTGCTTTTGCTGTCAAAACCCGAGGTTTTTTCCCAGGAGAAGGCTTTGGAGAGAGAAGTAACACCAATTTTGATAAATCCCATAGCAAATGCGCTGTAGGTGAGTTAAAAATGCGGCAAGATTTCCCAGAATTAACTAAACATAAGTGATACAAAACCAGATTCTAGGCTAAGAGTACGTGACCAATCCGGTGAGGCTGGCGCGTTATCGAAACAGTGGGCCAAAAAATCACTCAACTCACGCCAACGCGTGGATTTGCTATTGCCACAATAAATTTCAGCTACAACTTTTTCTCTGTCTGGAAGGCTAGCTATAACTATTTCAAAATTTTTCATATTTTTTTTATCCTCGGCTCTAAAAATCCAATAAACTCTCCTTTTAATGAAAATCGCGCACCACCTTCGGGAGAAAAAATATCCACTGTTTTTCCCAATCTACCAGTTTTGCGAATAGCATACGTTCTTTCGGGATGATTGAGAATAGTCTCTAAAACCTGTTGTCCTCGCGCATTGATTTGTGCGGGATTTCCAAGGGGTTTAGGGAAGTTACTTCCCTTGCGATATCCATGCTTCATTAAACCCCTTCCGACCTTAGTATTAGGATTTTGTTGCAACAAAGTGTCAGCATTTTTATTCACTTGAGTATAGTTTTCTTTCATGCTAAATAAAAGTTATGAATGATGTCGTTAATGTCGTAGATAAAATCATTGCGAAGATTAAACACTATACACTTGTAGCTCAAGGGCGCACGGCCGATGAGGCAACTACTGAAGAGTTTTACCGCGCCTTTGTCTGGGCGTTGCGCGAAGAGGTGATGAGCAATTGGGCAGCAACAGAGCATGCCTTTGCAACGCAAAAAGTGCGCAAGCTTTACTATTTTTCTCTTGAGTACATGCCCGGCAGACAGTTTTCAAATAACGTGACCAATATCTCTGCTTGGGACATCGTCAAAGGCGTTTTAGACAGAATGAATCGCCCTCTAGAAGACGTAACAAAAATCGAGCATGATATGGGCATTGGCAATGGCGGTCTGGGACGCTTGGCAGCTTGCTTAATGGATTCACTTGCCACGCAGCAATATCCTGCGATGGGCTTTGGATTGCGTTACCAATATGGCATCTTTGAGCAAGAGGTCTGGTGCGGTGTACAGATCGAGCGCCCGGATTGCTGGCTCATCACAGATAACCCCTGGGAACTTCGAAGAGATCGCTATGCCGCCTCTGTCGACTACGGAGGTCAAATTCACGAGAATAAAAATGAACATGGGCAGCTTGTTCACACTCTTACAGGCTTTGAAGCAGTTCGCGCTATCCCATACGATTATCCCATTATTGGCTATCAACCATCATCAGATTTTACGGTTCTAACATTAAGGCTTTGGTCGACCAAAGAATCTCCTCGTAATTTTGCTTTGCAATCTTACAATGCTGGAGAACTTGGTCAGGCTGCAGAAAACACATCACTCACTGACGTTCTTTATCCAAACGACAACAATGAAATGGGCAAGCGCATCAGACTCAAGCAAGAATTTTTACTCGTTTCTGCCTCTTTGCAAAATATCGTTCGTGAGCACAAAGATATTTATCAAAACATGGACGCATTTGCAGACAAAGTCCGCATACAAATTAACGACACACATCCAGCCCTTATCATTGCTGAGTTGATGCGCATGCTTTGTTTAGATCACAAAATGCCTTGGGATAAAGCCCTGGAGACCACCCGCAGCGTTTGCAGTTATACCAATCACACTGTGATGAAAGAAGCCTTAGAAGAATGGAATGAGTGCCGCGTTAAAGATCTACTACCTCGCCAACACCATGTGATTCAAAAACTCAACGAGCAATTTTGCAGTGAAGTGAGAAAAAATTTTCCAACAGATGAAGAGCGTGTGCACCGCATGTCAATGATCGAAGATGGGCAAATCAAAATGGCCCATTTGGCAATGTATGGATCTCATAAAATTAATGGCGTTGCAAAGCTCCATAGCGATTTGCTAAAAGAAACAATCTTTAAGGATTTTTTCGAGCTATGGCCAGATAAATTTACCAACGTTACTAACGGAGTAACGCAAAGGCGATGGTTAATGCTCTCCAATCCCCTTTTATCGCAGTTTATTACAGATCGTATCGGATTTGATTGGGTAACCGATTTCACTCAAATCAAAAAACTTGCTGAATATTCCAGTGATCCTGCCTCTCAAACAGCTTTTCTAGATATCAAAAAAAAGAACAAGCAAAGACTCTTAGAACTCCTTTGTACGCAAGTTGAGCGTCATCGTGATGGCGCCCCTTTGCAGTGCGACATTCTGCCCGGTCCCGATACACTTTTTGACATACAGATCAAGCGCGTGCATGAATACAAAAGACAACTTATGAACGCCCTGCACACTCTCATGGTTTATTGTGAGCTAAAAGACAATCCCAATGCAAGAGATGTTCCCCGTCTGGTACTCATTGGAGGTAAAGCGGCCCCTGGATACGAAATAGCAAAAAACACCATTCGTCTCATCTACTGCATTGGCCGCAAGATCAACCAAGATGAGCAAACAGGAAATAAACTAAAAATCTTCTTTCTTGAAAACTACAACGTCTCTAATGCAGAGATCATCATTCCAGCAGCCGATCTTTCCCAGCAAATTTCAATGGCTGGCATGGAAGCTTCTGGAACTGGCAACATGAAACTATCAATGAATGGCGCGCTTACCATCGGAACAGAAGATGGTGCAAACATCGAAATGCATACTGAAGTAACCGATCAATGGTGGCCCTTTAGTTTTGGAGCATCCGCTGAAGAGAATGCCAACCTTAAACATAACCCGCATGCTGTCTATGAAAAAGAGCCCAAAATTAAACGCGCGCTCGATATGCTAACAGACGGATCCCTAGCCGAAAACGAAACAGAAAACCAAATTTTCAACAGTTTATTTCATCAGCTACTCAGCTTTGATCGCTATCACGTGCTCAATGACATTATGCCCTACTATGAGATGCAAAAAAAAGTCGAAGAGCTTTTTGCTCAGCCGCAAAAATGGGCTGAATATGCCCTGCATAACATAGCCGCTATGGGCAAGTTCTCAAGTGATGAATCTATCAAAAACTACGCAGAGAACATCTGGGGATTAGCTCCATGTCCACCTGACCCAGAAGAAATCAGACGCATCCGCGAGCAGTCTAATCTGACCTAGCCCAGTGATCAAAAGAATATCCGTAGTAAAATGAAAAAAGCTTTTCTACCAATCCAGCATCGCCGCAACCCAAATTAGAAGGTAGATATCCTATGTTGTTCGTTCTTTTGAAGTAAGCCTAATCTCCTCTGCTTCAAGAAATGCAAGCTCAAAGACTAGATGCGCTAACTGGCTTGGATAGGTAGGATGCCCTACAACCTGGTCGCTGATCTTAGACAGCGATTTTTCGATTACACTCCCATCAAGTGCTATCCTTTCTTCGATCTCCACTCCATCGGTAGCCGGCAGAACCCTAAGCGGCAGTGGAACGTTCATATACAACAGATGCTCCGAAGAAAGAAGCCCACGACAAAATGGCGAAAAGAAATCTCATTTCTTTCTCCTGGTTATGGTTTCGAGCATATTCAACTTACCAAAAATATTATTTGCTTACAATACCGTCTTTAATCTACTATCCTTTCAAAAATCAAAGGAGCAGCCACATGACAAACGTGTTTAATCAATTCAACCTTGAGAATGCCCCAGGCAGCTGGAGCAATCTGAGATCACCTTGTAAAGAAGACTTTATTGCGAATCTTTTCAGGTATCATATATCCATTAACAATCAATTTAGCAAAGGAGCGCTCGATTTTTTAAGCTTTCTAACAAAAAATATAACACACTATCCGCATGCACCAAGCGACGGGTTGCCTAGGCTACGCGATGGTACAGTATTAGATGAAAACGGTTATAATAGTGACGGAGATCATTACAGTTCGTCCGACGAGGAGGTGGAGCGCTATGAACCTTATGATGGCCCCAGAGACGGAATATCTTACTCTCAGCAAAGAGTACTCTATTACATCAAAGGATATTCTATGCACATGCGCAAACTACTTCCGTACGAATGTGGAAATATTAATCAACTTGAGCCGTGGGAAATCAGAGATTGGCTCGATTCTGCTCAACGACTTCATTTCTGTGCTTTGATGTGCTTTACAAATCAACAAGGAAATAATTGGCCTGTTGGGACCTCTTTCCTTGATCACAGTAATCAAACAGACATTAATCAAATTATACAAGATTACATCCCTATTCCTTCACCGAAAACCAATAACGAAGTCAATCTAGATAGATCATATGGCGGGATTGAGCAGTGCCAAAGAGTTCTCCACATGTTTGCTAATAACGCTTCTGGAACATCGCAGAACTCGGGTAGTGAAATAATTGCATATACAAAAAAACTAATCAGAGTGGTGCATCAAGAACTTCTTAATCGCAGAGACCTCTCATCTCAAACTCGTGTGCAACTAGCAACGTCTGGAGCCAACCTTGTCTTTGACAGATTTCAACAAGATATTTTTAGAAGCCTCAGGTTAGAAGACCTATTTACGAGCCTAACCAATGATCCAACCAACAAACAACTTCAAAGAGATCTTAATCTATTTGCAGATTCAGAAAATTGGATCCGTTATCTATTTGATAGATCTATAGATGCGGTCAACCCGCAAAACTTTCTCTTTATTTGGCATGCAATCGATGATCAATCAAAAAGAGACGATTTTTTAACTTCCTATTACCATTCTAATAAGCGAAGGCGCAAGGTCTTTAGCCAAGATGTGATAAAAGTCTTGGAACTAGTCACTCAAAACCATCCCAGTAAGATGTATAAACAGGTTCTGTCACACATTATCACTATCTCTAAAGCATTTACTATGCTGAGGCCAGTATTAAGCACTCGCAGCCGTGAGCTTTCGATAGCCGACTGCAAAGACCTATCACGCCCAAGACTCGCTCCTATTTCCCAAACTGCAGTCTATGAATTAATAGAAGCTGCGCAGAAGCTTAGCAGTTGTGCTTTGCACTGTTACCAAGCTCCTGCAAACCAACCTCAACCCAGCTCACATCTGCAACATAGACCCCTTAATGAAAGCATTCCAAAGCTACTTGAGTGCCCGCACTCAGAACCTATCTATGCCGTAGCAAGCATTGTATCTGCAAAAAGTGCTCTGAAGCTTTTTGATAATACGCCTTGTGCTAGTCAGACTAGCTCGAATGACATATGTTATAACACCGCATTAATGTTAAACTTAGTTTATCGAGCCCTTTCATTCAGATCAGACATCGATGGCACTACTAAAGAACTGCTCATGGAGTCTTCAGAGCACCTAACTCCTAATTTAGTCCGTCAATTTGGACTTTCCCTATCCGAAGAATTCTTTTTATCTGAGCGAGACATTTCATTAGAATCGAAATTCTATTACTGGGCGATCTACGAACCATCCCACCCAGAGCCAGAGCCCTTTACGTGTTTCCAAATCCTAGAAAAAGCAATTGTTGAAAATAGCAAGTTGTTACAAGGCAACAATATAATAAGTAGAATTGCACCAATATTAGCAAGGTTTACTGACAGCACAAAAAACGAACGATTAATCAAAGTTGTGAAGCATTACAAAATACCAGTTGTTCTAAATCCTAAAAATATTATAGAACCACAACAAATAAACTTGGCACAATTTTATGAAAATTATGTTGAAATAAAGGAAAAAGATTACAGTAGTATTACAAAATCTGACCTTGTTCAATTGATTCGTCCTAGAGGTTCGGAATATGAAATATCTCAGTTTACAGCCGCTTGCGCTCATGGCTCGGTAGAGCTAGTAGAACAATATATCAATCTTGCAAAAACTCATGGAGTCCTAGATCAAATGATAGACCCCGGTGATGCCACAAATTATTCTGCCCAAGACAGAAGATGTTCGGACCGCCCCATTCTTCATCCTCTTGAGGGAGCCTGCAATTCCGGGAACAGCTATATTGCGTCGTTATTATTTGACCACGGCCTAAAAATGAGATCTCGCTCAAATCATGCTCAGATCCCTTGTAACATGAGGGGAAGCCGCATTCTTCCAGCAGTGCTGCAGACAGGGAATAGCCGCCTTCTAGAGATTATTGCTACACAAGCTAAAAAGGATTTAAGTGTTGCTGATGCACTCAATTTTTTTCAAGATGGCGTGGATACATGGGTACATATTCCTATTAGACAAGGACATTTGCTTAACTGTATTCTACTACATGAAAATGGCATTGGGGGCTCCACCAATCAGAGGATCATCCAACGCCATCTACGGCAGAGTGATACACTCTTAGCAGCAGCTTTTGACTTGTAGTTCTTAAAAAGACTCAATCACTAAAACTGACCTTCCACTTTTTGACAAGCTTGTCGTAGGTGCCGTCTTTTTTGAGCTTTTCAAGGCCCGAATTAAAGCGATCTAAAAGATCGCGATGGGTGTCCTTTACGGCAACCATGCGCAAGCCAGCATCATTTAGAACACTGCTTCCCAGTTTAAGTTTTTCAGTATAGCGATCATAAATAAAGCTTACAGCTGGAATAGCATCCATAACAACGCCATCGAGTTGTCCTTGATCAAGTTTTTCTAATGCTACGGCCGGATTTTCGTAATAACGAATCAAAACTTCAGGATATTTACTTAAGATCCGTTCAGCTTCTGAGTTCATTTGAACTCCAACTTCTCGACCTTTTAATTTCTTAAATTCAAGCGCTTTTTCATCCTCGCGGATGACAAGAACATATCCAGTTGGAAGGTAGAGCTGAGAAAAATCATATTTGGCTTCGTTAAAATTGTATGGTGGCAAGGCTGAGAGTGCAGCATCAAAGTCATCTTTTCTCAAACCTTCGAGAATATTATCCCAGGAAGCATTGACACGTTCAATGTAAAGGCACTCTTTTTTTGCAACTGCTTGCAAAAGCTCGTTTGAAAAAGCATAGACATTGGCTTCTTTCCCCATGAGCTCAAGCGGATAAAAACTGGGGTCAACAGCTATCCGATAGGGAGACTTGGTGACTTTGCCACAACCAAGTATGCAAACCAACATACAAAGAGAAACGAGTTTTTTCATGTCCTAAATGGTATCAAATTTGGATAACTATTGCAAACAAAGGTTGTTTTTGATGTACTTGGGACCTTAACCGGGAGAAGAAAATGAGCTTCCTTACTTTTTTACTGATGCTCCTTATTTCCTTTTCAGTTTGTGCAAAAGATGTGAGCGCTCCAAAAAAAGCGATGGTGATTGGTGTTACTGGTCAGGATGGAGCCTATCTTACTGAACTTCTTTTAGAAAAAGGCTACGAAGTACATGGGGTTCGCAGGCGAGCATCGATGTTCAACACAAGGCGTATTGACCACATCTACCAAAATAGGCAGGTTGATAATCGACGACTCGTCTTGCATTATGGCGATGTGACAGATTTAGCGACGATGATGGTCCTCATGCGCGAAGTTCAACCCGATGAGGTCTATAATTTGGCTGCTGAAGGCCACGAGATGGTTTCGTTTAAGATGCCTGTCTACTCTTGCACCGTCAATGCTATGGGCACTTTAAATATTTTAGAAGCTATCAGGCAATCTGGGAGAAAGGATCAAATCCGTTTTTTCCAAGCTTCATCAAACCACATCTTTGGATCAGCACCAGAGATCCCACAAAATGAGCAAACCCCAATGCATCCTACATCTCCATATGGAACATCAAAGCTCTTTGCTCACTGGATCACTGTAAATTATCGAGAAAGCTATGGCATGTATGCTTGCAATGGAATCCTTTTTAATCACGAGTCTCCAAGACGTAATAGCACTTTTTCAACTCGCAAAATCACTCACGCCATTGGCCGCATCTTGCGAAAAGAAAAACACACACTTTACTTGGGCAACTTAGACGCCATGCGCGACTGGGGGTATGCCAAAGATTATGTCGAAGCTATGTGGCTAACGCTGCAGCAGGAAAAACCTACAGATCGTATCATTGCCTCAGGGGAAAGTCATACCGTACGTGAATTCACTGAACTGGCCTTTCGAGAAGCTGGGATTGAAATTGAATGGCATGGAACAGGTGAGCATGAAAAAGGTGTTGATGCCAAGACTGGTAAAGTGGTCGTAGCTATTGATACGGTTTATTACCGCCCCAATGAAATCAATTGCGCACTGGGCGATGCTGCAAAGGCCCAAAAAGATCTCAATTGGAAACCAAAGACATCTTTTAACGACCTGGTAAAAATTATGGTGCAATCTGATCTTTCTGGACAGAACCCACGTTGAGTAATCGCAAACCGTAAGCGACAACAACAAGAGATGCTCCAGTATCGGCAGCAATTGCCATCCATAAAGAGGCCCATCCAAAAACGGCAAGTGCTAGAAAAATCCCTTTAATACCTAGTGCAAATGCAATGTTACTTTTGATTGTTTTTAGTGCTTTTCTGGCATGGCGAATCAACCAAGGTAGTTGAGTGAGATCATCTGCCATCAGCGCTATATCGGCCGCTTCAATTGCAGCATCACTTCCCACTCCACCCATTGCAATTCCAAGACTTGATATCGCCATTGCCGCTGCGTCATTGACTCCATCACCTACTATGCCTGCAACATCCCAGCGCATAACAAGCTGTTGCATCATACGAACTTTATCTTCAGGCAAAAGCTCAGACCAGTAGCGATCAATACCGACATGCTTTGCAAGTGCTGCTGCTGCTGGTTGATTATCCCCTGTTAGCATAACAAGCTGTCGCAATCCGGCAGCTTTGAGCTCTTGTAGTATGACATCTACACCCGTGCGAGGCTCATCAGCAACGCTAATCATTCCACATACATGAGAATCATCTCCAATGATGATCACAGAGTGCCCTGCATCTTCAAGGGCTAAAGCTTGGCTGTGGGTTTGCGGTGTTTCAGTCTTTTTTTCATGTAGAAATCGATGGCTTCCAATCCAATAAGCCTTGCCGTCAATAATACCTTCAGCACCTTTTCCCTGAATCACTCTCATTTCCTGCGGAGGCTTGAAATCGACCTTGGCTTCTGAAACCTTTAACATGATAGCTTTAGCTAATGGATGGCCACTAACAGATTCAAGGGATCCTGCAATACTTAGTAATTCTTGCTCGCTGTGATTATTTAATGGAATAATGCGCTGCACAGCTGGCTTTCCTAAAGTCAGAGTTCCAGTTTTATCAAAGGCTAAAGCTTTTAGCCTTCCTGCTGTCTCTAAATGGATGCCCCCTTTGATCAAAACACCTCGACGCGCAGCGGCTGTTACGCCAGCGACAATTGTAACAGGTGTTGAGATGACAAGGGCGCACGGGCATGCAATCACAAGGACCACAAGGCCTCGGTATATCCACTCTTCCCAGCTACCGCCCCAAATGAAGTGAGGAAAAATCATGATGCATGCACTTAGCAACATCATTATCGGCGTATAAACCTTAGCAAAAGACTCAACCCAACCTTCGGCTTTTGCGCGTTTTTGACCTGCCTGGCGAACAAGTTCGATCATGCGCGAAAGTGTTGACTCTTGTGATAATTTTTTTACTTCGATGTGTAGAGCGCCCTCTTCATTTAAAGTTCCAGCATAAACTTGATGACCTTCTGCTTTTTCAACAGGCATGCTCTCGCCAGTAATTGTCGATTGGTTCACAGCTGAACTACCTTGGACCACAACCCCATCAAGGGGGATTTTATTTCCGGGTTTTACAAGAATCCGCGCGCCAACAACAACTTGATCAACTGGCTTACTAACAACATCTGAACCTTCCATGACATCGGCCATTTCAGGTGCTAAATCTAGCAAAGAAGAGACCGCATTACGTGCGCGTCCCATACTCCAATGCTCTAAAAATAAGGCGACAGAAAATAGAAAAATGACAGTAGCAGCTTCGGCCCATTGACCAATCAAAATAGCTCCAAAAACCGCTAGAACCATAAGCATGTTCATATCAGGCCTTAAGTGCCTAAATGCAGTCCAAGCCTTAGGAGCAACAAAGTAGCCGCCAGATAAAATTGCTAATGCATAAAAAATCACTGCAGCGTGTGGAACAAGTCCTCCATCTGAGGTAGAAAAGACAGACCCGAGCCCTTTTTCAAACGCTAGATGAAAAATAAATCCAATCACCAAACATAGCCCGCTTATGGACGTCATGATAATCCGCCCTTTTTTCTGCCAAAAGCTTTGATCTTCATTAGATGTATCAGCAGACAGCACTTTGGCTTTCATGCCAGCAGACTTAATAGCATTGACCATTTGATCAGTCTCAATCTTCTCGGACTGATAGGATACAGTCATTAACCCGTTGAGGTAATCAAATGACAGATCGCCAATTCCCTCATGCTCTGCTAACGCTTTTTTAAGTAAGGCTGCTTCAGAGGGGCAGTCTAAGCCAAAAACTTGAAATGTCATTTCTTTCTTCATAGTTTTTGGTATAGCACACTTGTCAAAAACTCGAAAAGAGGTTTCAATGAGCCCTATGGAAGATGCTTTGGTGCTTGTAAATTTCGGTGGACCAAGAGATCTGGGTGAAATACGTCCTTTTCTAACAGAGCTCTTGTGCGATCCCGATGTTATACGAACCCATTTACCACCACTTGCGCAAAACCTCCTCTTTAGGCGCATCGCAGCAAAAAGATCAAAGACCATTTCTGAAGAATATGCTAAAATGGGAGACAAATCTCCTATTTTTGAAGTCACAGAAGCACTAGCTGACAATCTTTCTAAAAAGCTAAATCTGCCCGTATTAACTTTCCATCGCTATCTGCCCTCAACGCACCAAAAAAGCTTAGCGTTAATTGATGCCTGCAAGGCGCAAAAACTTTGTGTTTTACCTCTTTTCCCGCAATTTAGCTATGCAACCACAGGAAGCATTGCACGCATTTTTGCAAAAAAGCTCAATCCCAACACGTTGCAAAAGCTCAATTGGATCCGATCGTATCACTCACATCCTGCTTTTATAGATTTGTTTTCATCACATATCAAAAGTTATCTTGACTCCCAAGATGTCTCAGAGGAAAAAGCTGCTTTGTTTTTTTCACCGCACGGCGTTCCCACAAGTTTTATTTGCAGTGGGGATCCCTACAAGCAAGAGTGTGAGACTTCATATAAAAAAATCATGGAGTCCTTTCCTAAAACTGCATCAGTTTTAGCCTATCAGTCCAAATTTGGGCCCGAGGAGTGGATTCGACCTTATACAGATGAGGTGTGCGAAACTATTACCGACCATTTTGGTAAGGATCAGACCGTTGTATTTGTGCCATTAACATTTACCTCTGACCATATTGAGACTCTTGTTGAGGTTGAAGATCTTTACTTACCGGTCGTCAGAAAAAAAGGACTACGAGCGCTGCGATGCCCAGCTTTTAATTTTTCAAAAGCGTGGCAAGAAGCAATAGTAAATATTTTAAAGACCAGCCCTCGCACTACAAACGCCCTGCTTGTACGCGATAAACGCATCCGGTGCCCAGGCAAATGCCGCAAGGGCCTTTGCCCATATGTCAAGCCTTTGGTATCATTACCAAAAACCAAGGATTGCGCATCAAAAATACTCTGCTAAAGCTATTAGCAAAACCCTATCTACGTTATCGCGAGGCTATTTCTAACCCAAAGCGTATTTTAGTTGCCTCTACAACTGGACTCGGCGACACACTTTGGGCAACCCCTGCCATTAGAGCTCTTAAGCAGACTCATCCTCAAGCGCTGATTTGCGTTTTGATAAGCCCTATTGGCGCGCAAGTCCTCAAAAACAATCCCTACATCGATCAAATGATTGTAATGAATAGCTCATCCTTTTTACAATTTCCCAAAATTGCTTATTCAATTAAACGTTTTGATCCCGATCAGGTCTTTATTTTTCACACTTCTCAACGTATTATCCTGCCACTTTGCGCTATGACACGCGCAAAAAGCATTGCGGGCACATGCGGCATCAACAAAGGTCTGGACAAACTGCTAACAAACCCCTGCACCCCAATCTATCAACACGAAATTTCAAGGCGCATGCAAATCACAAGTGTAGACGGAAACGAGACTTTGGACTGGCATACTACCAATGATGAAGCCATCTGGGCACAAGAATTTATCAAACAGTTTACACGCCCAGTGATAGCTCTTCATCCTGGGTCTAAAGATCGTTTTAAACAATGGCCAAAAGAGCACTTTATAATGCTTGGCCAAAAATGTGCTAGTGAGCTCAATGCACAAGTAGTTATTACTGGAAACCTAGCAGAAAAACCACTAGCAAATCAAATTGCTAAATCCATTCCGGGCGCCAATTCTCTTGCAGGGGAGTTAAATATTCGCCAATTTGGGGCTCTGCTCCCCCTCTTTCAGTGCTTTGTGACAAACGACACTGGTCCCATGCACATGGCCTTTGCAACAACCACTAAAACCGTTGCTCTTTTTGGTCCTACTGACCCAAACTTATGCGGCCCGCACCAAGCAAAACAAGCAAACATCATTGCAAAGAAAAAAACCTGCTCCCCTTGTTTGCGTAAAAAATGTTGCGATCCCTTTTGCATGCGCAGCATCGGAGTGCAAGAAGTTTTTTTGCAATGCAGAAATTAAATTCAAAATAAAACTTAGTCTAGCCAGAATAATCATTTTTCATTATAAAAAGAGTAGCGCTGGAGTATATATGATGAAAATGACATTCAGAACATTAGCTACAATTCTATGTTTAGCTTTTTTAGTCGGTTGCGGAAAGGACACAGAAGTCATTAGCGACTTGTCAGAGCGCAACGCAAATTTAATCGTTGTTTTTCTAGAAAGTAAGGGCATTGCCGCTACAAAAATGCGCTCATCTTCTGGAGGCATGATCGGCGGTGATAATGCCGGCCCAAAATTCTCTGTCCACGTGGCTCCAAAACAAGCTGTCACTGCAATGGCTGTTTTAAACGCTAACGGCCTTCCCCAACAGCAAGGAACCAACTTACTTGACCTATTTGCCAAACAGGGCTTGATGTCTTCAGACCGTGAAGAAATGATCCGTTACCAAGCAGGTCTAGCTCAACAAATTACAAATACAATCCTAATGATCGACGGTGTGATCGATGCAAGTTTGCAATTATCCTTTCCACCACAGTCGACAGCACCTGGGGAGACTCCCACAGCGACAAAGATTACTGCAGCTGTTTACGTTAAGCACCAAGGTGTTATTGACGACCCCAATTCACACCTAGAAGCTAAAATCAAGCGCATAGTTTCAGGCAGTGTCACTGGACTCGACCTTAATGACGTTACTGTTGTTTCAGATTGGTCTCGTTTTACAGACGTTAAACCAACTCTTGATAGCGCATCTTTTGCAACAAGCCCCGAAGATTATGTCCAAATTTGGTCGATTATCCTATCCAAGAGCTCAGCTCATCGCTTTCGATCTCTTTTCTTCTCACTGCTGTTTTTCGCAATTGTGTTTGCAGTTTGTACAGGCTGGATGATTTGGAAATTCTACCCTATTTTGCGGCATGGCGGCATGAAAAACTTCTTTAGCCCAACTCCTTTGCCAGCTCCCGAGCAAAAATCTGAAGAGGAGTGATGAGTGCATCCAAAACATGCAATATTAAAAGCACTCCTCGGTGATCAAACAACTAGTATCGCTCCCTCATTGAAGTTGGAATTAGAAAAAATTCCTTTGGCAAGTGCAGACTGGATCAAAAAACCCTTTGCATTCTTAGATTGTATAGACACTTCTTGGCTACAAGATAAAAGCAAAAATCTCCACCAAATGAGTTTGTCTCCCTCTCCTCTTCAGGCATTTGCTCAATCTCAGCTATGGTCATCAATAAAGCCAGCACACATCCTACCCTATGAAACAGCTTTAGCCCTCCCTTTGGGAAATGTTTTACAGCACGGTGTAACAACCATTATTGAAGGATACAAGCGACTTGGACTTTTTGATCTTGCACTCGATGCAAGAAAGATTGTTCAAACAGACATCTTGCAAGCGATCTCGTCTTCATTGAGCGATGACCAGAAAGCATTTTATAAAAGCATCCAAGACAAACCCACACCGATTGATTTTGGTCGACTTTCCTTAACCCGTTGGGACAAACAACCAGCAAGTCTACAGAGCGTTATCGAAAAAAGAGGTTTCAACCGATTTGCAAAAGCACTCTATCCGTGCCATCCCAGCATCAAGTGGTACCTTCAACATTTGCTGAGCAAAGACAACGCCGCTATATTTAACTCTCTTTGCGCGGATGTCAAAAATAAAAATGCTCAAAAAACCTTGCAAGAAGAACTAAAAGCTGCATTTAAAGGCCTATCATGAAATATTTTTCCATTACTGATCAAGAAAGCATTCAAAAGCATGCAGATGGTAAAGTCATATCAGCTGAAGACTTCAGCATGTTAATAAGCGCCCAAGAGGCTCTTGAAAAAGCCCAGATCGAGTCAGAAAAAAAACTTGAGCGCGCAAAAAAACAATGCCAAAACTTGCGAAAAAAAGCTAAGGAAGAAGGGCGCAACGAGGGTCTAGAAGAATTTAATCATCATCTGCTGGAATTCGAAAAACAAATAAAAACGATCCGCAGCGAAACGCAGCGTCAAATCCTACCGATAGCACTAAAAGCTGCTAAGAAAATCGTTAATAAAGAGCTCGAAATCAATCCCAATGTTATCGTTGATATTGTTATGGGAGCGCTGCGACCCGTTACCCAATACCGTCATATTAAGATTTATATCCATAAAGACGACAAAGATCTCATCGAAAAAGAACGAGATCAAATCAGGCAGCAACTCGACCATGTTGAAACCTTTTCGATCATTGAACGTGAAGATGTTGAAAAAGGAGGTTGCATCATTGAAACAGAAGCTGGCATTATCAATGCAAGCCTTGAAAACCAATGGCGCGCTCTAGAAGCTGCGTTTGAAACATTTATGAAGCCACAATGAAAATCCACTTTAACCGAAAGAAACTGACCTTATTTACGTTTCTACTGCTCATCACTTTAACTGCCTCCACGCGCTCTTTTGCGCAAGACGAGCCCCCATCTGCAAAAAATCAAATCGAAAACTTTATAGCGCAAAACAGCGGGCAGAGTGAGCCCGTCTCTCAGCCATCAATTGCAGTTGAAATGGCTATATTGGCAGGACTTGCCCTCCTTCCCTTTGCAATCATGCTACTCACCTCATACCTAAAGATGGTGATTGTCCTCTCTTTAATGCGCAACGCAATCGGTGTTCAAAACTCCCCTCCTAACCAAGCACTCACAGGTATTGCCTTGATTATGGCTATTTACGTGATGTATCCAACAGGCGTTGCTATGTACAAAGCCTCAGAACAATTCATTGAAGAGGCAGCTCCAGAAAAGCTCTTCTCACAAAATACAGCTCTTTATCTAATGGGTATTCTCGACAGAGCAAAAGGCCCCATGCGCCACTTTTTGGAAAAAAACAGCTCTGCCAAACACATCCAACTATTTTATCGCCTCGGTGAAAAAAGCATCGCAGGAACAAGCGGCACAGACCTTAAACCAACCGATTTTATCATTGTCGTGCCAGCTTTTATCACCAGCCAGTTAAAAAGCGCCTTTGAGATCGGCGTGTTGATCTACCTACCATTTTTTGTTATCGATTTAGTAACCTCAAATATCTTGCTCGCAATGGGCATGATGATGCTTTCCCCTTTAACCATTGCACTACCTCTCAAACTCCTTTTAATTGTTATGGTAGATGGTTGGACACTTGTCATTGACGGCATCGTAAAAACATTTAGATAGGAGAAAAACCAGTGTTCAGTACACAAATTTCAGAATTAGCCTATCAATCACTTTTGCTAATCCTTATTCTATCCGGACCACCAATCGTTATCAGCATGGCATTTGGACTCTTTGTAGCTATTTTTCAAGCCGCAACGCAAATTCAAGAACAAACCCTTTCCTTCACAGTAAAACTTGTCGCCGTAATCTTAACAATCATGGTTATGGGCGGTTTTTTAAGCGCTCAAATTTTACAGTTTTCAAATAACATTTTTCAAAACTTCTTTAAGTGGGGCACATGAGCAGTGACCTCGACACCTACCTTAACCACTTTTTAGGTATTCCTGGATTAAGCGCACTTGGACTGCTGTGCCTCTATATGCTAGCCGTATTAAGGCTCGCGCCCATTGTTTCTTTTGTGCCCTTCTTTGGCGCCAAATTAAGCCCGGCACCAGTGCGCATCATGATAGCATGCGTTTTTGCCCTCTTCTTTATGCCAATCATTTTAAAAACCTCTTCATTAGACATTGCATTTGACGCAGCCTTTCTCGGATACGCCTTTAAAGAATTACTGATTGGCTTCTTTATTGCATTTCTTGCCATGATTCCATTTATCATAGCAACAACTGCCGGTTTAGTCATTGACTACATGAGAGGCGCCTCCATCATGCAAATGCAAGATCCAAGCCTACAATCACAATCATCTCCAATTGGTCAGCTTTACAACTACCTCCTTATTGTTATTTTCTTCGCAGTTGATGGCCCCTTTTTTTTCTTTGATGCCCTTTCAAAAGCATTTGCAGTTTTACCAGTTGATGGATTTCTCAAGTCTGGAGCACTTGATTTAAATACACCTTTAGCAAAACTTTTTATCGACCTTGTCAACCAAATCATGACCATTGCCATACAACTTGGCGCACCAGCAATTCTTGCTATTCTTATGGCTGAGATGTTTTTAGGCATTGCAAACAGGCTTGCACAACAAGTGCAAATCGCATTTTTAGGCATGTCTTTAAAATCCCTAGCAGGCCTAACAATTCTTTGGGCAGGCTGGTTTTTTACGCTCAGAGTTCTTTCGAAACAAACCCTCGACTGGTTCAAGCTTATCGACAACCTCATCCTTACTCTAAAAACCTATTGACACAATTCAATAAAATTCATTAGTGTACACCTATTAATTATCAAGAGAAGCAGGAGAGCACCAGATGAAAATACTAAAACTATTACCAATCATAGCTGGGGCAGCTTTAAGTGCAGGGGTTTGCCCCTCACCTGAGGACCATCAACCGAAACCAAAATACCGCCAGCAAAATGCGGCCAGAAACACCCATGAGCAAACTTCAGCAGGCACCATGTTTGAGCGCGATCCCATGTTAGAGTGTTATGATCGCAACAAAGAAAACTGCTATTGCGAATGTGTTGACCCTTGCCACGAAGTCATGGTCAGCGCAGGACCACGCGTACGAGATGGGGCCAATGCCTATGTGACTGGCATTTTTTTATATTGGACTGTTCGTCAAGAAGGCCTAGAATATGTCATCACTGGCATCCAAAATGGAGCCAACCCGCCTCCAACTAGCAAGGGAAAAGTAAGCCATCCAGACTTTCGCACTGAACCCGGCTTCAAAGTAGGCCTGGGTTATCAACTTCCTCATGATAGCTGTGATTTATTTCTACAATACACCTGGCTCAAAGGTAAAGGCAACAATGACGTTAGTGGCTCTGACATGCAAACAATATGGTTCCAGCCAATCGTTGGTGATATTGCTCGCGCTGAAGTTTTTTGGCACCTCATGTTTAATAACTTTGATTTAGAACTTGGCCGCAATTTCTACACAAGCCGTTATCTAACAATTCGGCCCTTCGTAGGCCTAAAAGGAGGATGGCAAGATGAAGATTATAAGATTCGCTATTTAAATGAACTTTCACCTTCAACTGATGTAGTCGATCGCCTCCACATGGATAGCTTTAATTGGTATCTGGGAATGAGGGCAGGTTTTAATACCAACTGGTACTTAACTAAACGATGGAGCTTATACGGAGATATGGCTCTTAGCGCCCTTTGGGATTATAGCAGCACTGAGCGCATCGACTCTCAGAATTTAAATCTGAACGTTGACCTGAGCCAAACCACTCTATCCACTAAAAATACCATTCACACAGTATTGCCAGTACTAGAGCTTGGCATTGGAGTTGAGTGGGACACATTCTTCTCATGCGATGACTACCACCTAGCACTTGCAGTTGGTTGGGAAGAACAGGTTTGGTGGGGAAATAACTTTCACATTTCTGAAACATCTCCTCAAGATACCAGTGGCAATCTAACCATGCAAGGGTTGAACTTTACAGTACGCTTTGACTTCTAAAAAACCTTATCCGATTTTTTGTTGACATGATTTTTACAAACTCGTTAATGTGAGCTAACCTTACAAAATCAAATGGAGGAACGATGATCCCTCGGAAGATCTTTTTACTATCAATTACAAGCATACTTAGCATAAAGCTCTTGGCTTTATCACCGTGTCCAGATATGGATGAGCACAAAAAATACGAGCAAAGTGAGCCCGCTCAAAAACCTGCACGACCAACTTATACACCACCTGTTCAACCCAAATTAGTTTGTCACGAAGAACCCGAATGCCCTCCAATGGAAGTTCTTTGCGATGCAGGACCCCGAGTCTGCATGGGCTCCGATGTTTTCTTTACAGCCTCATTTATCCTGTGGTCTGTTCATCAAGAAGATACAGAGTATGCCATGTCAGGCGTTGGAACAAACCCAAGCAAAGGAAGGCTGCATGATGTTGATTACGGCATAGCCCCAGGCTTTAAAGTCGGACTGGGATATTCAGCATCTCACGATGGGTGGGATCTGTATGCTGCTTATACATGGTTACACGCAAGCGCAGATGACCGCACAGGGGGCACCAACACAGCAATACTTATCTCTGCTTTTAATACACAGCTACAAGAAGCGCGCGCTGATTTGAACCTAAAATTCAACGTCATTGACCTAGAGCTTGGGCGAAATTTCTTCGCGAGTAAATTTCTCAAATTACGACCATTCATTGGGTTCAAAGGAACATGGCAGGACCAAGATTACGATGTAGACTACATCGGCACCAACGTTATCTTTGGAGCTAGAAATATTCGCATCGATCAAGACTTCTGGGGCATTGGAATGCGAGCAGGTATGAATACATCCTGGCACTTCACAAATGACTGGAGTATTTTCGGAAACCTTGCCCTATCCGCGCTGTGGAGTGGATTTGACGTTGATCGTAAAGATATCGACACAATGATTGGCGTACAAGATATTGATCTATACACACAAAATAGCTACCACACCGTTTCTCCAGTCTTAGAACTAATGCTTGGCATTCGTTATGAAACATGGTTTTACCACGACGAATACCACATTGCAATCGATGCTGGTTGGGAAGAACAAGTTTGGTGGGGACATAACAGATACGTTGTGATTAACCAACCACAACAAAACGGGGGAGACCTAACTTTTCAAGGCTTGACTCTCACGTTCCGTTTTGACTTTTAACTACTAACATTTTTTATCTCATGGTCGAAGCCCGTACTTACAACTTAAGTGCGGGCTTCTTTTTGTTTATAAGAAACATCTTTGAGAAGCTAGCCTAAGAAGGTTTTTTCATTTATTTGATAAATAGTGTTGACAAAGACTAGCAAAGTTTTGTATCAATAACATGACTTCAAAACGCAAAGCCGTTTTGTTCATAATAAGGAGAAAACATGAAAACACATCTGAAAAAACTGCTGCCACTGGTAGGGGTCGTCAGCTGTGTCTCCTCCAGTCTGCTGCTGGCTGCATCGCACTACGGCGGATCGGGGAATGACGCATGCTGTCCACCCAGAAAACCAGAACCAGTTTGTGCAGAGCCTTGCAATGAAGAAGTTACCCGAATGAAAGTATTTGAAGAATGCAAATACCGTGAGATCACACCTGATGCAGGCCCTCGTGTCGCATGTGGAACTGATGTCTTCATTACGGCTGACTTTATTTATTGGGCAACTCGCATGGATGGTCTTGGTTACGCTGCAACTAACATTAACCTTGTAAATACTTTACAAGGAGACGTTAGCCACCCAGATTTTGGTTGGGAACCTGGCTTTAAAGTAGGCCTTGGATACAATCTACCGCATGACGGTTGGGATGTATTTGCCGAGTACACTTACTTGCGCCCATCCGCTAGTGACCGCACAACAAACAACACAAACACAATGGTACGCCTTTGGGCTGACCCCGTTAACAACCCATATGGAGCCGTTTCTAGTGCTCGAGCTGATTGGAATTTCGATCTCAACGTCGTTGACGCTGAACTTGGTCGCAACTTCTTCATCAGCCGTTATCTAACACTGCGTCCTTTTTTCGGTCTAAAAGCCGCTTGGACAAGCAGCGACTTCACAATCAGAACAGTTGATGCAGTAGACGGCACACTTGGTAATGTCGTTGCAATGAATCAGGACTTCTGGGGTGTTGGTTTCCGTACAGGTTTGGATACCGTATGGTGGTTCAACAAGTACTTTGGTGTATTTGGTGACTTCGCACTATCTGCTCTTTGGGGAGATTTTGATGTCACACGTAGAGATGCACGAACCAACAACGTTAACAACGTGGTGACTGAAACAACAACTTCAAACACAAATAACTGCTTCAGTACAACGAAGCCAGTGTTTGAAATTGCAATGGGTCTTGAAGGAGACTATTGGTTCAGCGATGACCAGTTTCACTTAGGTGCAAAACTTGGTTGGGAAATGCAGTACTGGGCAAATCAGAATCAATTCTTCACGATTACTGAAGAAAGCAACCATGGAGATTTATCTTTCATGGGTCTGACTTTGCACTTCCGCTTCGACTTCTAGTCGAAATAACGAGACTGCAAAATTTGTGTTCAGCCTGAGTGCATTGTCACTCAGGTTTTTTTTTGCATAAAAATTTCACTTCCCTGTTGTGAAATAATCTGTTAAACCGTTAATGTGATCCTAACGTTAAAAAGGAAGTGGCAATCGATGATTGGCATTTTAAGAAACAGACCTACCAATATAAGGAATAGGGAGAGCAAAAATATGAAAAACAACACCAAAAAACTTTGGACGGTTGCTGCGATGACCTGTGGGCTATTGACAACTGCACTTAGCGCAGGAAGCTGCGGTGAGGATTCCTGCAAACCAACGCCAACGCCACCAGTAAGACAATGTCCCGAAGAGCCAAAATGCGTTGAGCGCCCTGCGCCTCCTTGCGTTAAACCACCAGAGCCAAAATGTCAGCCACGTTGCGATACACCTCCTGCGGGCATCATCATAGACGACTGCAGAGCTACCGGATGTAAAATAATCACTCCAAATGCCGGTCCTCGTGTATGTATGGGTGCAGATGTGTTCGTTACTGCCGACTTCATCCTTTGGACCTACCGTCAAGAAGGCTTAGAATTTGCAATGACAGGATCAACAGGTACTGTAACATCACAAGGTGAAGTGTTTGAACCAAGCTTTAGCCTAGAACCAGGCTTTAAAGTGGGTCTAGGCCTAAACCTTGGCCACGATGGCTGGGACATCTTTACTGAGTACACATGGCTTACAACTGATGTAAACAAAACAGTACGCGATGATAACACCATGACAAATTTACAGAATGGCGGAGCGCAGGCAAATGTACTTCGAGGATCGTGGGACTCTGATTTCAACGTTATTGATTTAGAGCTTGGTCGTAATTTCTTTGTTAGCCAATACCTCACACTAAGACCTCATTATGGCCTCAAAGGTTCTTGGCAGAGTCAAGACTACAGAGTTATCAGCGAAAGAAATACAGCAGCTGGCAACCTGCTCACTCGTAGAACAATAAAGCAGGACTTTGACTACTGGGGCATTGGAATTCGCACAGGTATGGATACAGCTTGGCACTTCACAAAAAGCTGGAGCATCTATGGAAATTTTGCTCTATCAGCTCTTTGGAGCGGGCTTGACATCGAACGTAGAGATGATACCTTCGATAACAACACCGGCATAACAACAAGAAACGTTGACACAGAAAATGATTTTAACACGGTCTTACCTGTTCTGGAACTAGCTCTAGGATTGCGCTGGGAAATGTGGTTTAGCAACGACGACTATCATTTTGGTATCGATGCTGGTTGGGAAGAACAAGTTTGGTGGGGCATGAACCGCTATATCGTTCTAAATCAGCCGCAGCGCGACAATGGAGATTTAACCTTCCAAGGGTTGACTCTAAAATTCCGCTTCGACTTCTAGGCACTAGGCCAAGAAAGCTTGAATCTAGAAGAGCCTCCTACCGGAGGCTCTTTTTTTTTGCTCATGTATTCCCATTTCTGTTAATCTCGAAAAAACCTAGGAGGTTATCATGAAACATCAAACAGTAATTGGAATAGCAGCTCTATGTCTTTTAGGATGCCAAAACAATTCCAATCAAAATACTCAAGCCGTCGTCAGCTACACCAACGAATTATCCACTAAAATGGCTACATCAAATGCCGAAGCCAATTTCGTAAAGAAATACCAGCAGTTTTTAAATGAAACAGAGGATATAAATAGTTACGACAAACACGGAAAAACATTTCTTATTTCGGCTATAGAAGAAAATAACATCCCCGCAATCAAACTCCTGGTAAGCCAAAATATTGACGTCAATAAAGCTTCCAAAGGAGGCATTACACCTTTGATGGCCGTTATACAAAATGGCAATAAAAGTATTCCTAAAATTTTACGTAACGGCTCTGTAACCTACATTGATGTAAAAGGCTCAGTCAACGATCTCCTTTTAACAAGACTCCTTGAAGCCGGTGCAGATGTCAACCTATCAAATCAGCAAGGCATAACACCTCTAATGGTTGCAGCAAGCCTTGGCAATAAAGATGCTGTAGAATATCTGCTAGAGAACAATACCGACCACACCAAAAAAGATCAAAATGGTTTGACAGCTCTTGGCTATGCTGTTGTTAACGACCACAATGAAATTGTATCTCAGCTAGTAAAAGCTGGCAGCGAAGTTGACGTTGTAGACCAACAAGGACAAACGCCACTGATGTATGCCGCAGAAAATGGTCTACTTGATATCACCAAGCTTCTCATAAAAAAAGGCGCTAACGTTAATGCTCGTGACAACTATGACGTCAGCCCACTTCAACTAGCGACCTTGCAAAACCATCCAGATGTAGCAAAATACATCTCACGTCATGGCGGCAAAGACTAAAAAACACAGACCTCTACAATGAGGTCTGAGTATTTTTTAGCTCTGATATAAAATAGTCAATTTCTGATTGAGTTGTATAAATACCTAAAGAAACACGAAGCGCCTCGTGCAACCCAAACAACTTCATCGTGGGTTGTGAACACAAGTGCCCAGAACGCACGCAAATACCCTTTAAATCAAGTAGCGTTGCAACATCAAGGCAGTGGCACCCCTTAACCACAAATGAGATCAGAGGTCCTCGATTAGCGGGATTTCCTAAAATTCTCATCTTAGGAATTTCGCGCAACTTAGCAAGTGCATAATTAAGTAGATGATCATCTTTAGGAGAGCGCATCAAAAACCTTAAGGCAGCTCCTAGACCAATCACCGCTGCAATATTAGGTGTACCTGCTTCAAACTTCAAAGGAGGCTTTTGATAAATCGATCTTTCAAATGTAACCTCATCAATCATGTCCGAGCCAAGTTGATAGGGCTCAAGGGCATCCAAATGCTCGTATTTACCATAAAGCACACCAATGCCGGTAGGCCCATAAACCTTATGACCTGAAAAAGCATAAAAATCCACATCAAGCATCTGCACATCAATTGTGAGATGGGGAGCCGCTTGCGCGCCATCTAAAAAGACAAGAGCCCCTCTGTCATGGGCCATCTTGATGATTTTTTTTACTGGGTAAATCGTAGCTGTGACGTTGGTCATATGTGCAACGCTAACAATCTTTGTCTTAGGCGATAATAGCTGTGCATAGGCCTCAATGTTCAACTCTCCATCTTGGGTAACAGGAATTACCTTGAGCACAGCACCCAATCTTTTAGCCACTGCTTGCCATGGCACAATGTTAGAGTGATGCTCCATTTGAGAAATAAGAATTTCATCACCTGGTTTAAACGTCAGAGAATGAGCTACAAGATTGATCGCATCAGTAGTGCCTTTCGTAAAAACAATTTCATCACAGCTATTTGCATTTAGAAACTGTTTTGCACTCTCTCTTGCGCCTTGATAAGCTCGAGTCGCATGTTGGGCAAGTTGATACACTGCCCGGTTAACTGTACCCCTTTCTTTTGTATAATAGGCATCCATAGCATCAATCACAGATTGATGCGTCATCGCCGTTGCTGCAGAATCAAGGTAAACCAAATCGCTATTTGCAAGTTGAGGAAAATCTAACTCAGATAGAACCGAAGACATCACACGCCTCATCATAAATTTCACGGCAAAAACCCGTCTTTAGCATCGCTTTAGCGCTATTTTCATCAATGCCTCGACTCTTGATATAAAAAAGCTCATCTTCATTAAGCTGTGTCATAGTACAGCCGTGAGACGCTTTTACATCGTCGGCAAAAATTTCGAGATTGGGCTTACTATTGGCAACAACTTTTTCACCAAGAAGCAAATTATTATTCAGTTGATATGCACGCGTTTGTTGAGCCTTTGAATGCACATAAATCTTGCCCTCAAAGCTTGATCTTGCCTCATCACAAAGAACCGTTTTAAAGTGTTGGTTAGAATGGGTATTTTCTTGAGCGTGCTCAATCAAAATATTTTGATGCGCTTGATGATCCCCTTTTAAATCAGATAGTCCTTTCAATGTGGCTAACGCCCCTTCACCTGCTAGATTAACTCTTAAATCGCTGCGCAGGCTTTTGCTACCTCGCGCTAAATGATAGGAATAAAGTTGGCTATTTTTCTTTAATGTAGCGCGCAGGGCTTCAAACTCCCAGTCACTGCCCCGATAATGCAACAGATTTAGCCTGGCGTCATCCTCGACTAAACAATCGATCTGAGGCAGATGGCACCCATTGCCTTCCGTACTAAATTTAAACGAAGCAACTGCGCCTCGCCCCATCGCAATAAAGACATAAGGAGCGCTTATGCTTCCCCTGAGGCATTTTTGTACAATTTCAATAGGTTTTTCAATCTGGATTTGTGGGGGCACATAAATAAACAGCCCCTCTCCCATCAGAGCTCTTGATAGAAGTGCAAAAGGATCCGATTCAGAGCTTAGGAGCCTTGGATCTAAAATGCTGCGGTACGACTTAAGAGCATCGCTTAAAGGCAAAACAACAATGTCTTCACTAACATCGATACTATTTTTGGCATATGCAAACTTAAATGACTCCTTGTAGAACCGCTCTAAAGGCATATATTTGAATGGTTCCTTAAAGCCGCTGGGCAGTCCCAACGCACGCAGCTTTTCGCCAGCACTCTGCCGATAAGCTGAAAGAGCATCATCTGCTTTAATCTCATCAATTAATTCGAGCATGCATACCCTGTTTTTTCAAGCTCATGAGCAAGCTCTGGCCCGCCAGAGCGCACAATACGCCCTTCCATTACAATATGGACAAAGTGTGGCTTAATATAATCGAGCAAGCGCTGGTAATGTGTGATTAAAACTAAACCTTTATCTTGTGCAAACCAGTGATTCACACCATCTGCTACAATACGCATCGCATCGATATCTAGGCCCGAGTCGGTTTCATCCAAGATCGCAAGTTTGGGATCAAGTGCCACAAGTTGTAAAATTTCATTACGCTTTTTCTCACCACCTGAAAAGCCACTGTTTAAATCGCGCTCTAAAAACTCTGGCTTGATCTGCATTCTTTCGGCGCACTCATCAAGATTTTTAAGCACACCGCGTGCTTTCATCGCATGCGTTAAAAATTGTCGATTTGTGATGCCTGCGATCTCGAGAGGGTATTGAAAACTCATAAAAAGACCAAGCTTTGCTCGATCCTCTGGGTCCAGCTCCAAAATGCTCTTCCCTTCAAACAAAACATCACCTTCAGCGACCTCATAAGCAGGGTGGCCTGTGCACACCTTTGCAAGCGTTGATTTCCCAGCTCCATTTGGTCCCATCAGAGCGTGAATTTCACCAGGCGCAACTTTTAGATTTAAGCCATTTAAAATAACCTGGCCTTCAATTTCAGCTTTTAGATTTTCGATTTCTAGCATTATCCAACCGAGCCTTCTAGTTTTAACGTTAATAATTTTTGTGCCTCTGCAGCAAACTCAAGCGGTAATTCTTTAATCACATCCTTGCAAAACCCATTCACAACCAGGTTGATTGCATCTTCTCTTGAAAGACCTCGCGACTGAAGATAAAAAAGTTGATCCTCATTCATCTTTGATGTCGACGCTTCATGCTCAACTTCAGCTGTTGGGTGTTGTACTTCGATATACGGAAAAGTGTTTGCCGAGCACTTGTTTTTCACAAGCATCGAGTCGCACTGCGTGTAATTACGAGCGCCCTTAGCATTTTTACCCACATGAACAAGTCCGCGATACGTGTTATGCGACTCATCGGCTGATATGCCTTTGGAAATGATTGTCGAGCGCGTATTTTTACCAATGTGCAACATCTTTGTTCCCGTATCCGCTTGCATTTTTCCGTTAGTCAGGGCCACAGAGTAAAACTCACCAATCGATTCATCCCCTTTCAAAACACATGAGGGGTATTTCCATGTAATGGCAGCGCCCGCTTCCACTTGAGTCCAGCAAATTTTCGACGCATAGCCTTTGCAAAGACCTCTTTTTGTCACAAAATTATAGATGCCGCCTTTTCCAGTCTTTGGATCACCCGAGTACCAATTCTGCACCGTTGAGTATTTAATCTCTGCGCGCTCTTCTGCAATCAGTTCGACAACTGCAGCATGCAATTGATTAGTGTCAAATGCCGGAGCAGTGCACCCTTCCAAATAGCTGACATACGAGCCTTTTTCAGCAATAATCAGCGTGCGCTCAAATTGACCCGTCTCGCGCTCATTGATCCTAAAATATGTAGATAGCTCCAGTGGACAGCGCACACCTTCCGGAACGTAAACAAAAGAGCCATCCGAAAAAACCGCTGAATTAAGCGCTGCATAAAAATTATCTTTATAGGGAACAACCGTCCCCAGATGTTTTTCTAAAAGCTTAGGGTATTTTTGCACAGCCTCTGAAATTGAGCAAAGCACGACACCTGCCGCTTCCAAAGTTTCTCTAAAAGTTGTTCCTAAAGAGACCGAGTCAAAAACCACATCGACTGCCACACCCGTCAGTTGCTTTTGCTCTTCAACAGGGATCCCCAGCTTATCAAGCGTGCGCAAAAGTTCGGGATCGACCTCATCGAGGCTAGCAAGCTTCTGCTTTTTTTTAGGCTGAGCAAAATAGGCCATATCCTGAAAATCAATCTGTGGATAGTTAACGTTGGGCCATTTAGGCTCTTTCATCTTCTCCCAAGCACGAAACGCCTTAAGGCGAAATTCAAGCACGAACGGCGGCTCATCTTTAATTTTTGAAATAGCGCGCACAATCTCTTCATTGAGACCTTTTTCAAAAACTTCAGACTCAATGGGCGTTGTAAAGCCATATTTATAATCGGTAGCTGTCATAGTCCCCCCATTTTACTCTTTATTTAGCGAGGTGTCAACGATAGCAAATCATTTTCTACATTAACTATGGGCATCGTAACGCTTTTTCTTGAATAACTCGACATTGTTACATATAACAAAATTATTTGGATAGGTGGTTTTTTATGCTACAAGAATTGAAAATTAATTTGCCTTTAAGAAAAGGGGTTCCTCAAACAACGCTCTACATCAAGGCATATTCTAAGCCTAAACTTAGCAGCAGAGATACTATGGTGTTATTACCAGGAGGACCTGGCAATGACCACAGTCTTTATGATGCTATCGCAGAAACGTTATCTGCGTTTATCAATGTTGTGCTATTCGACCCAAGAGGGTGCGGCAGCAGCCAGAAAAGTGAAGTGAAATATTGCTCTTTAGAGCACTATATTGATGACGTAGAGGCATTGCGTATTCAACTACAGATTTCTCCTGATAAGTTGATTGTATTCGGGCAGTCGTACGGATCGATTGCAGCTCTAGGTTATTGTATAAAATATCCCGATAGTATGAAAAAACTGCTTTTGATTGGTGGAGCTGCAAGCAGTGAGTTTGAAAAAGAAGCAAAAGCCAATGTAATTTTGAAAGGCTCTATTGAGCAACAGAAAATGGCAGAAAAGATTTGGACTGGATCATTTCAGAATGAACAAGATTTAGCTAACTTTTACCGAGTAATGGGTCCTTTGTATTCTACAACATTCAATCCAAACAAACCAATGCCCCCGATTGCGAGTAACATTGCCGTTCTTAATTATGGTTGGGGAAATTTTCTCAAAAAGTTCGATTTTCGAAATACTCTTGAAAAAATAAAATGCAAAACTTTGATTTTATGGGGAGAAGAGGAAATATTATTTGATAAAAATCAAATTGATTTTATTATTAATCACATCAAAAGTTCTGATTTAATTGTTTTCCCGAAATGTGGTCATTTGCTTTGGCTTGATAATTGGGAAGGTTTTATCAAGTCCGCGATCTCTTTTATTAGCTGAAAAAAATGATTAACGCCCTATCAAAAAAATAGCACTACCATAATTTCTTAATCTCCCACTCAGCGTAATGATCGCATTTTATAAAAGCTAAAATTGCCTATGGCTATCGCAGATAAAATTTGTTACCTTATAGGCTATGATTACCATGAGCTCATACAAAGATCTCCTCGGCTACATCTGGCATTTCATGAGGTTTCAAAAGTGAGTCTTTATTGCTATTTTTGTTATTGACTGTTTTGCCTATTCTTTGGATGTTTTAATTTGGCCATACATTTTAAGTTTAGTCATCGATACATTTACACGTTATGAGGGAGATCGATTAGCCGCGTGGGAGGCATTAAAATCCCCAATCATCGGAGCTTTATGCCTAGTTATCTTCGTAGAAATAGCTTCTAGAACAATGGGCTTTTTAATGGCCAAAGCTCTTCCCAAACTTCAAGCAGACATACGTATGGAGATGTTCGATCACATCCAACACCACTCCCCCCGATATTTTAACGAACGTTTTGCCGGCAGCCTTGCAAATAACTCAAGTGGAATCCATTTTGCAGCAGTTATTTTTCCCAATATTTGCTGCTTTAGCCCAATATTTTAAGGAGAATCATGATACTGGTGAATATGTAGCAGACAGCTTTCCAGTGCCTGTCTGCGGCAATATCCGCATCTTTAAGAGCAAGCAAAAAGCGCTATTTCTATGGTTACAAAATTCACATGGTAGCGACAACTAACCAAGAACCAATAGAGCTTGTAATGACACCAGGAAGCGAGAGTGATATGCGCGCATTTAAACGTTTTGAGCTCGCATTACCTGATGAATCCGTGATTTATACCGACAAAGCCTATACTGATATCGATTCACGCAGTCACTCAAAGAGATTTTCAGCTGAAGATTATGCTGTTTATCCTCGCTTACAGCATCAGTTTAGTCACCTAAGATCCTGTTGCCAGATTGGCTGGCTGCAGGAATCAATCTACGGCGCTTCTCTCCTCGAAAAGGTGGACCCACCTTAGCTCGTCCTCAGCTTGTATCTTGACCCCTTCGCTCACCCCCTTTGGCAAAATAGGGCGCAAGTCGGGCTACTATACAAACCAGCTCTGTGGACAACAAGGCTCTTATTTCTGAAAGTTGGTATTGCACTAAATTAACGCGAGTTGCGGATCAACTATCTATGAAATGGTGCATATTTTTGATGAAATTTCTAGAAAAATCTGCGCAGTGAATAGCCAACGCGCTATCCTCAAGCAGTTTTTCCTAGAAAGATCGCCAAAAGATGGGCCAGTTCAAGGGAGTTGATCCGCAACTCGCGTTAAATTAGCTCGTGAGCAAGCATCCCTTCCAGCTTAGCCAAATGCTCAGGAAGGTCAATGCCCTGGGTTTCATGCTTTGTTTCATGGACTTGAATATGCAACCCTCCACTTAAAAACCGCAGCTGCTCCAAGCTTTCAGCTTGCTCGAGTGGACACGGCGGCAATTGCTCAATGATGGCTAGCGCTCGATCAGTATAAGCATAAAGCCCAATATGTTTGTAATAATCAAATTTTTCTTTTGAATAGGGAATTGCACTTCTAGAAAAATAAAGCGCTTTACCTCGCTCATCAGTCACAACTTTGACAGTATGAGGATCATTGGGATCCCCTTCTAAGCGGTGCTTGAGGGTCCAAACATCTTGACATGGATCCTCAGACGATTGCAGCAGATCCTCGATCATTTCCTGATTGATTAGCGGCTCATCAGCTTGCCAATTCACCCAAATGCCAGCCTTAATTTTACCCTGATTGCGTACCTCGATCAAACGCATTGTTCCGCTTGGGCAATCCTTTGATGTCATGACATAGGGAGCTCCAAAGCCGCTGACAAGTTCTGCAACTTCCTCGCTATCAACTGCAAAAACGCATGTCTCAAAAAGGCTGCTAGCAGACTCATAGACCCATTGCAGCAATGGCTTTCCCTTGAGCTCAGATAACACTTTTTGAGGAAACCGCGTTGAGTTGAGCCTAGCCGGTATGACGCAAGCGATCTTTTGATGCATCGATCTTCTCCCTGTAGTGATTTATAGTCCGTTTGATTCCTTCATCGAATGAAATTTTGGGCTTCCAGCCTAGAGCCTGTAATTTTGAGGCATCTAAGGCATAACGCATGTCGTGTCCAGGGCGATCTGCAATAAATTCAATCTCTACTGACTCATCAAAATGCTTAGCTAAGTTTTCAATCACATCTAGGTTGCGCATTGGATTGTGCGCGCTGATGTTATACACCTCTCCACTCACACCTTTCTCTAAAATTTTTAGAACTGCTCGAGCATGATCTTCAACATATATCCAATCACGAATGTTGGTCCCCTGTCCATAAACTGGCAGTGTTTTTTGCTCAATCATGTTTGTGATCATTAGGGGGATAAACTTTTCGGGAAACTGTCCTGGCCCGTAGTTATTTGTTGAATGGGATACCGTGATATCCAAGCCATATGTTTTTGCAAAAGAGGAAACAAGATGATCTGATGCAGCTTTACTTGCTGCATACGGAGAACTGGGCGCGTATGGAGCCTTTTCATCAGCTGCACCTTCAAGAATATTCCCATAAACCTCATCTGTGGAAATATGATGAAAGTGACATTTGGGAAATTTTTTCAGCTCTTCTAAAAGTGCATGCGTGCCCATAATATTTGTTTGGATAAACTTTTGTGCGCATTCAATGCTGCGATCGACATGGCTTTCTGCGGCAAAATGAACAACTACATCAAAGTTTTCAAGTGTTATACCATCACAAATATCGCCCTGAACAAAACGATATCTAGGATCATTTTCCACTTCTGCTAGATTTGCTAAATCAGCTGCGTAGGTAAGGACGTCAAGATTACAAACGGTCCCATCAAAGTCAGGATCACAAAGCAATAGCCGGATAAACGCTGACCCCATAAACCCTGCTCCACCAGTTACTAAAAAGCGCTTTAAGCAACGGGACATAAAACCTCTTGTTCCATGTAACGCTCCAAAGCTTCTTCCCAACAGCGCAGATTAATACCCTCTAAAACAGAGTAGGCTGGCCTTCTTGCATCGGATAAAAATTCGCGACTTTGAGCAGGCTTTATGTCCTCACAGATAAACTCCATACCTCTTTTTTGCATTTGCTGATGTATAGCTCTAGCCCAACCCAAACGGGAAGCAGATCCACTATTTACAACGTGATGCAAACCGTGTGCATCTAAAAGTCCGATGGCAGCTTTGGCAATATCATCTGCATAGCATGGAGACCCTACTTGATCTTCAACAACTCGAATCTCTTTGTTTTTTTGCATCAACTCCATCATCTGAGTGACAAAATTTGACCTGCCGTGTCCAAAAAGCCAAGCTGTGCGCACAACACATGCCTTAGGATTTACATCTAATAAACGCTGCTCTCCTCTAAGTTTTGTCATTCCATAGACGCTTAAAGGTGCAGGTGTATCATGGATCGAATAGGGACTGCGTTTTGTGCCACCAAAGACATAGTCGGTAGAAAAATGAAGAACTTTGATGCCAAGCTTGCCCATTTCCTCAACAGCTTGAGCATTGATTGTATGGGCTGCCTCTTTATTATTTTCTGCAAGATCAACGCCTGTAAAGCCAGTGCAGTTAATTAAATGTGTTGGCTCAGTTAGTTCTACAAATCTTCGCATTGCATCTCTATCACGCATGTCGAGATCGTCCCGAGATGTTCCCACTGTCTCAATGCCTTCAAGGGCTTTTTTACAAGCCTGGCCTAGTAAACCATTTTGCCCAGCAATCCACACTTTCATATTAGCCTCATTTGCATAGCATCATTGTACTAAAGTTATTGACAAAAAGCCATAATAGAAGAGATATTTGCCCGAAACCCCGGAGTTTAAAATGAAAAATTTAATGCTGTTTATCGTCTGTGTCGCTGGCCTTTCTGGCTATGAAAATCACCCCCTGCACTACAAAAATCTCTCCGTTAATGGAAGCAGCTTCAAAATAGAGTTCACCAATGGCCTTGTCTTTGACGCCTGCAAATGTGGTTGTCCAAAGGACGCATCAGACTCTCTAGATACCTGGTCTATTAACGACATGATCGAAATTGTCCCCTATGTTAGTGATGCAAAAGGGCAGATCTACATGCTTATTAATTTAAATAACAATAGTGAGGTTTTCAGCTGGTTTAAGTCTCAAGAATCATCCCATACTGAGCTGCCAACACTTACGCACATTGAGAAAAACAAGAGTGTTTTTGAAACATCGGACGGCTACACCTGGTATGCAGAAGATCAACAAATCCACTGGTCAGTTGGCGATCGCCTCTTCATGCATTGCAATAGCGCGCTCGATCCTAATACGGTCCTGCTTCTTAACGTCAACCAGCCAGATCAAGGCTTTATTTTGGCAAAGCCAATTGAAGAAATGTGACGGCCCGTGATTCCCTCACGTCGATAAGAAAAAAAATCATCGGGATTGTCATAAGTGCACAACTTAGCAATCTCGATATGATGATCTAAAACCCCTGCCTCTTTCAACTGCCATCGACTGATTTCCCAAAAGTCAAAATAGTCAGATCTTGTCTGAAAACGATAAAAACTCTCTGGGAGCTCATATGTATAGTTTCGAAATTCAGCCCACTTTGGCCCTAAGCTCGGAGAAATGCAAACTAGTAAATTCTCAGGCTTCGACCCATAGGTTTTTTGCATACGCTTTACAGCTCCTTGCAACATGCCACGAACACTGCCCCTCCACCCTGCATGCACATTTGCCACAGCTCGGCAAATGGGATCATAAAATAAAACAGCCTGGCAATCAGCATGTCTTGTCAAAAGCATGATTCCCTCGCTGCTTGTCATCAGTCCATCACAAGCTTCAACTCTGGACAGGCCATTTGCATCCAAAAGCTTTGCTACATAAGTACCATGGCATTGCTTTCCCATAGCACAATGCTCTTGGTCAAAAGCCCTTTTAACAGCTTGTGCATGAATCTGAACATCATCAGGATCGGTGCATTCACAAAAACCCTTCCGAGTCATAACTCCATGAAAAAGCCCCTTCACATCAGCTAGCTGCTCAAATTCGAGCCATGTCACATCATCTTGCGTTTTTCTAATCATCTGTTATTCTTACTCAGAATACACAACAAGTTCCCATATGCAAAGTTTCTTCTCAGAAAAGCACTACTCTAGCTATGTCAATGGATCGTTTGTCGACATCGAAAATCCCACTCCTCACATATGCCCCATGGATCAAAAACCATGGACAAGCCTGCAAGTTGCCAGCAAAGAAAATGTCGATAATGCCCTCCATGCTGTCCAGTCGGCTCCTCTATTACCCATCAATGA
Organism: Chlamydiia bacterium; assembly: GCA_030433395.1. Lineage (GTDB taxonomy): Bacteria > Chlamydiota > Chlamydiia > Chlamydiales > JACKPQ01 > JACKPQ01. Next base: position 4,119 of record JAUILX010000001.1, on the reverse strand, counting down.
CCGAACCAAGTACCTCAACGCAATTGCAACATCTTTAAAAACCCACAGAGATGAAATTGCAACTATCATCACGAAAGAAATGGGCAAAGTCATATCACAAGCTCTCCTTGAAGTTGACTACTCAATACATTACTTTCTCTTATGCGCAAAACAAATGCAACACATCGGTAAACACGACATCTCGTCATCAAAAAAACTCCAAATGGTTGATGCTCCCATCGGCCCCTGTCTGCTCATGACCCCTTGGAATTTTCCTTTAGCTATGGGGGCTCGTAAAATTGCACCTGCACTCGCCGCAGGATGCCCCATCATTGCAAGACCCAGCTCTCAAACACCTATCTCTTTACTCGTCTTTGCGGCAATCGCACACAAGCTAAACCTTCCTGCAGGATTGCTCAATATTCTTATCGGGCCTACCGCCACCATCGTCGATCCCCTCATGACCTCCCCTATCATTCGAAAGATCTCATTTACAGGTAGCACTCAAGTGGGGCAAAGCCTCTATTCTAAATGCGGGCCCACGCTAAAAAAAGCATCCATGGAGCTTGGAGGAAATGCTCCCTTCATTGTTTTCGAAGATGCGGATCTTCAAAAAGCTGTCAAAGGTGCAATCGCTGCGAAATTTCGAAACAATGGCCAATCATGCATTGCAGCCAATCGCTTTTTGATTCATACATCACTCTACGCATCTTTTATTGAGTCATTTACAACCAATGTAAAGCAGCTTTACATTGGTGATCCGTTTGATGACAAAGCTGAGTTATCTCTGGTTTTACATCAATCATCACGCAACAAAATATCCAAAAATGTAAAAGAGGCGCTTGCTAAAGGAGCAAGAGCCATTCTCGTTGATGAAAACCCAGCAAAGCCTCAAATCATTGCCGATATCAAACCTGATATGCTTCTTTTTAAAGAAGAGAGTTTTGGACCTGTTGCTAGTCTTATGCCATTTAACACATTTGATGAAGCACTTGAGCTTGCCAACCAAACAGAATTTGGTCTTGCCTCTTATATTTTTTCTGAAAATCCCCAAACTGTACAGGATGCCATTAAAAAACTAGACTTTGGAATCATTGGGGTCAACGATGGATCCCCAAGTAGTGCACAAATCCCGTTTGGTGGAATCAAGCACTCTGGTTTCGGCAAAGAAGGAGGACCAGATGCTATTCGAGAATATCTCATAACAAAGGCCGTATCAACATGCACAACTTAGCGTTTACACTAAAAACATTCTTATCTTATCCCCTCTACTCATCAACTTACTTCATTTTGATATTGGCTATTCTGTCTTTCTGGGTTTATCGACACGCATTTTTCTGGGTAGGCTTACTCTTTACAAGCATTGTTCTTGCACTGGTTGCCAACATCATCACTCCTCCAGCGCTCATTCCAATTATATTTCTAGCCGCTTGCCATTTTTGCCTCAAATCACAAATTCAGGGGTTTTTAAGAGCTATACTCATCTGTCTGGCATCCATACTATCACTTGGTCTGACGCTTCATCTGTTTCCAGGGTTTAACAATTGGCTGATTGTTCAAGGTATTCAAGTCAGTCCAGATGGAGTTCCATTCACTCTCTATTTTAATTATGACAAACCCTTCATTGGTATTTTCATTCTTGGCTTTGGACTTCCCCTTCTATCAACATGGAAGGAATGGAAACTTAAATTTGCGCCCATTTGCATTTGGTCAGGGATTACAATCATCGCCATGCTTGCTCTGTCCCAAATATTTGGCATCGTAAACTTTGACCCAAAGATCCCACCCATTACAGCTCCGTGGATCACCGCAAATCTTTTTCTTGTTTGCATTGCAGATGAAGTCTTTTGGCGTGGCTTTTTACAACGAGAAATTACAAATAGCCTGCGACCAAAAACCAAGTGGGCACCCTATATTGCTATAGGAATTCTATCCACTATTTTTGCACTGATGCACCTAGCATTTGTCTTTCAAGTACGTTACATTCTTTTAGCCTTCTGCGCCTCTGTCCTCTACGGACTCACCTACCACCACACAAAATCTGTAGAAGGTTCCATCGCAGCTCATTTTTTATTAAATGCGACTCAATTCTTTTTCTTTACTTACCCAGCCCTTGCCCAGGTGTAATTGGCAGAATCTTTGTAATGCAAGCATAGACACTTGATACGCAACCCACTTTATGCAACTATTTATTAACCTGAACTCCGGGTTTATATCACTTATGTTTAGGCAATTTAGGGAAATCTTGTCCCATTTTTGACTCACCCATAGCGCATTTGCTATGGAATTCGTCAAAATTGGAACAATCTTTCACCTGAATTCCTCTAACCTTAAGCAATCTAAACCCAGTTCCTATGATGAGTCCATAAATAAAGCAAAACATGATAAAAGCCCTCCCTGAAAAGGCATAAGCCTGAAAAAGAATAAACCCAATAACAAGGAGAGCAAAATGAGTGATCGAAACTATAAAGGAAAAGACATTTTTGTGGGAATTGATGTGCACAAAAAAACATACGCAATAGCTGTAATGTGCGATAAGGTATTAATTAAGAAAGATACTCTACCCGCCTGTCCAGAAAAACTAATCACATATTTAAGTAAGTTTTTTCTTGGAGCGAATGTCAAAAGTGCATACGAAGCTGGATTTTCAGGTTTTGGCTTGCACCGTGCTCTTATAGACCATGGAATCAACAATATCGTCGTACATGCTGCCTCGATTGAGATTGGAGCCCGTGACCGGGTAAAAACTGATAAAAGAGATGCATTAAAGATTGCAACACAGCTAGAGGTTGGACGTCTCAAAGGTATCTATGTACCATCATCTAAAGAAGAAGCCCGTCGAGCCTTGACGCGTTTTAGGGACAAGCTTGTAAAAGAGCGCGCCCGATTAGCAGCTACACTAAAAAGTAAGGCAAATTACTACGGGTTGATAGGACCACAAGACATAAAAAGAGTATCCAAATCGTGGTGTGAGAAACTTAAACAACAAGAGATGTTGCCCGAGATCAAATATGTCATCAACGAGCTCATCAAGGAGTGGGAACATTTTAGTCATCGGATCAAAGCAGTAGAAAATCATTTGAAAAAACAAGCAGCTGAAAATGAAAAATACCAAAAGGTTTATGAGAGCGTACCAGGAATAGGCCCAACTGCTAGCAGGATACTGGCAAATGAGCTTGGAGATATGTCACGTTTTCCATCAGAGAGGCATTTATCATCCTACACAGGGCTGACGCCAGCAGAGTATTCATCTGGGGAACATGTTAGAAAAGGGCATATCAGCCGGCAAGGCAATCCAAGAATTCGCTCAATTTTAGTGGTCTGCAGCTGGATTTCAATCAATTACAACAAAAAACTAAAAGAAGTCTATCTTCGAATAGCAAGAAGAGCGGGAAGTAAAAAGGCAATAGTCGCGGTAGCGAGGCGATTAATTTGCCAAATCAGAGCTTGCTTTAGAAGTGGAACATTATACCAAATACAACCAGAGGGAAAAGCAATCTAAGGAAAAGTAGAGAAAAAATCAGTTGATGAAATATTTTGATTGCTAATGACCTTGTCTAGAACTCCTGTGGGCGAAGAAAACAAGGGCACCACGAAACCCAGTTTAAGGCGTTAGCAATCTCTTTGGATGAGAAACTTGTGGCGTTTTTAAGGAAATGACCACGAATAGCAGATTAAGCCATTATCTGAGCTTGAAAAAAATTAGACTGTTAATGAGCAGTCGTCCAGAGATAGCCAATTAAAAAATGAGGTAAAATCATGATTTAGCTTGACAACTCACATAGCAGAGTTCAGGTAAAAAAACTCATAAATGGTCCGAATTTGAGCCCCTAAGGGTAAAAAAACGCATGAAAATTACCCTTATAGGTAAAAAAACAGCTTAAAAATGGCATTGACAGGTAAATTTTACATGATAGAATGGTATTAAGAGGTAAATATATGCAATATAAACGGTGGTTAGAAAAACGCAAACAACTGAAATCGAGTTACTTTTTATTCGGTCCTCGAGGAACGGGAAAGACCCACTGGATTCAAGAGCAACATCCTGAGGCTTTATACGTCGATTTACTTAACTCTCAAACCTATCGCAGGCTATTAAATAACCCATCCTTGCTACGACCACTCATTCCTGAGGGGTAT
>JAUILX010000204.1 GCA_030433395.1 Chlamydiia bacterium | reverse complement strand
CACGCTTTTCTAGCTTTTTGCGAATGAGATTTTCTACATCACCGGCAGTTGCACTTTCACCCACAGTATTAAGCACGCTTTTAACAAATTCCAAGCAATCTTGATTTGCACGTCCATGACGAGGACCTGCTAAGGAGCACATCGAAGAAGCAATTGATCCAAACATATCTTCTAGGCCTGATGCTACAGCCTTACCTGTAAAAGCCGATAAATTACCCCCACCATGATCAAAATGCAGCACGTTGAAAAGACGCATTACCTCTGCAAGTTCTTTTTTTGAAACTTTTGGCACTGCAAGCATATTTGTGAAATTTTCCATGTAACCTAATTCAGCATCGAGGGCCGGAGTTTGCTCCCAGCCAGCATGATAGTTAATGACACAAGCGACGAGTTGGGGCAGTTTTGCAATTAAATTTAAGCAGTCCTCTTTATAATCACCACGCCCTTCAATCATGCCAAGAATTAAAATCGCTGCAGAAAAAAGCTTCATGGGATGGCCTTGGCGCGGCAATGTCTGAATATGCTTGGTGACAGCTTGGGATAGTCGTCCGCGAGCTATGAGCTCTTTTTTAAATTCACCCAGCTCAAGATCACTCCCCTCATGACCATGCATGAGCAAAAAAATCACCTCTTCAGGAGTTGCATCTTTCATTTCAGAGATGGGCTGGCCACGATAAAAAAGTCCCTTTTGCGGATCGACATGAGAGGTCGTGCAAAAGCCCACAGGATAGCCGCGCATTCCCGTTTCTAGATTGTCCTTGGTGATCTCAAATAACACCTCGCCCATATTCCCTCCAAAAGTCAACCCAAAACTCACAATCAAGCAAGCAAGTGTTTGATACAATCGCGTTCCTCTAAAAGTTCTTTTTCAGACGCTTTAATTTTTTGCTCTAAAAAGTCGTCCCATTCAAGGTTTTTAACAATTTCCCATTGCCCCTCACCGTGAGAAATACAAGGGAATGAAAACACGATCTCTTCAGCAATACCATAAGGATTACCATTAGACAAGACCGCAGATGAAAATAGCTGCCCCTTGGGCGTTTTTTCCTGTAGAGCCACAATGGCATCAATTGCAGCATTCGCTGCCGATGCAGCCGACGATTTCCCACGGGCTTCGATAATGGCCGAGCCCCGTTTTTGCACCGTTTCGAAAAATGCCCCTTCTAGCCATGAGCGGTCATCAATATCGATGCTAGCGTTCAAGAAATCCGGAACCTGGGTAGCAGAGTGATTGCCCCAAATACAGACCCTTTGCACTTCGCTGATGTCAACACCTGCCTTTGCGGCTAGTTGATAAGTTGCACGGTTTTGATCTAGTCGTGTCATCGCAGAAAAGCGCTCTCTTGGAATATCAGGAGCATGGCTCATACAAATCAAACAATTTGTGTTGCAAGGGTTTCCAACCACGAGCA
>JAUILX010000047.1 GCA_030433395.1 Chlamydiia bacterium | reverse complement strand
CTACGACTAAAGAGCGAGGGTCAAAAAACACCGCATTCTTTAAGAAGGCGATGGCCGGAGCTCTCATTGTTGGCCTAGGACTTGCGATTTTGCAGCAAATCACAGGAATTAATACCGTGATTTACTACGCAAATCAGATCTTTAGACTAGCAGGTTTTGAAGCAGGCACTTCGGCGATCTGGGCAAGCATAGGTGTTGGTAGTATTAATGTGATTGCCACCTTGTTTTCTGTTTGGTTGTTAGACCGCGTTGGACGCCGCCCCCTTCTATTAGTTGGCATGGCAGGGATGACTCTTTCACTGATTGTGCTTGCGACCACGTTTTGGCTAGATATCCCTTCAGAATCGTTACTTTCTGTGATCAGCTTGATGCTCTACGTCGCAACCTTTGCCATAGGGATAGGTCCTGTTGCCTGGTTGATCATCTCAGAGATTTACCCCCATCAAATAAGAGGCAGAGCTATGAGTTTGGCCATTTTTGCTAATTGGGTTTCTAACTACATTGTTTCATTGACATTTTTAACTCTCATTGAGAAGATTACATCAGCTGGAGCATTTTTCCTCTACGCGGCTGTATGTGGCTTTGCGCTATATTTTGTTTACCGCTTTGTGCCAGAGACAAAGGGAAAAACCCTCAAGCAAATTGAAAAAGACTTAAATTAAGAGAGCTTCATGAGTTTACAAGAAATCACGGCCATTTTAAAAGATAAAGGCGATCTGCTTTTAAAGCATGAGTGTAAAACAATTTCCAAAGAGCGGCTGCATGCTCCTGGGCCTGACTTTATTGATCGTATTTTTACCCATTCTGATCGCAACATCCGAACTCTTTGTAGTCTTCAATCTATTTATGGCCATGGTCGTCTTGCAAATACAGGCTACCTTTCTATCTTGCCAGTTGATCAGGGAATTGAGCACACAGCTGGAGCATCCTTTGCTCCAAATCCTGACTACTTTGATCCGGAAAATATCATCAAGTTAGCTATTGATGGCGGCTGCAACGCCGTAGCGTCCACACTTGGAGTTTTAGGTTCTGTCGCGCGCAAATACGCACATAAAATTCCCATGATTCTTAAATTTAATCACAACGAGCTCCTCACTTATCCCACTATTTACAATCAAACTCTTTTTGCTTCAATAGAGCAGGCCTACGATATGGGCTGCATGGCAGTCGGTGCAACCATCTATTTTGGCTCTGAAAATTCACGTCAACAAATTGAAGAAGTTTCTCAGTGTTTTGAAATTGCCCACGAGCTAGGCATGGCAACAATTCTTTGGTGTTACTTGCGCAATTCTGACTTTAAAACATCCGATACTGACTTTCACACCGCAGCCGACCTAACAGGTCAAGCAAATCACCTTGGAGTTACAATCGGTGCAGACATCATCAAGCAAAAACTACCTGAATGTAACGGCGGCTTTAAGGCCCTCAAGTTTGGCAAGACTAAAGATGCGATGTATGACACATTGTGTTCAGATCATCCCATTGACTTAACTCGCTATCAAGTGGCCAATTGCTATATGGGGCGTATCGGTTTGATCAATTCGGGCGGAGCCTCTGGCAAAAATGATCTACAAGATGCAGTTGCAACGGCTGTCATCAACAAGCGCGCAGGCGGCATGGGGCTCATTTCTGGGCGTAAAGCTTTCCAAAAGCCTATGGCAGAAGGCGTAGCTCTTCTCAATGCCATCCAAGATGTTTATCTCTGCGAAGATATCACACTTGCTTGAGCTAAGGTTAATACTTTACAGATAACGAGCCGCGCAGAATAGGAGCTGCTTCCATTGTTTCTCCAGGAAGAAAGCCGGCAAGCTTGTGTCCTAATTCGAGCTGCATGCCGTAAGGGGTGCTTGGCTGGTATGCGTAGGTTGCACAAAGTGATGCTCCAAGCTGCTTTTGACGCAATGTTTCTTCAGGATAATCGAGCGGGGCTGTCGGATTGCTATGCAGCTCATCACCACTTACCTTTCTTTGCATAGTGAGCAATTGAGGATGATGCCAAAAGTGTCCCTTCAGGCCAAAAGCATGATTCCCATGCTTGATAAGATGGGGATGCTCCATTCCCAATCCATAATAATGATGATCGCCTAGAAATCCACCTTTTAAGTAGGCATAAACAGGCTTTTCATTGATTCTCATGAAATTTTCTAAAAAGATTTCTGGCCCGTGTGGAGCTAAACCCATCCTTAGCGCCGGCAAAGTTTTCACTTTTCCAAGACTGAGCATTGGTAAAGGACTCGAGCGATGAGCTGAAACAACGTAATTATGCATAGCGGTCCATCCAATGACATCGAAGGGGTTTAGATAATTGATAAATGAGAGCGCAGCTAGATGGGAGCCTCGAATTTTTGTTTTAGGATAAGTTCGCTTTAGCATTTGAGTATAATTAATTAGGTCATGTCCTTCTGCAGCTTGTTCACTGCCCATAAAGAACATGCTAAAAGCATAATTTGTTAGGTCATGATGAGCAAGAAGCTGTATTAAATTATCTTTTGCTTGTACGGTATTGCTCGTTAGCCACTTCATACGCATATCATGCGCCATAATAGCTGTAGCTTCTACGCCTCCAGTTACACATGTTGAAAAATGTGCTGGGGCATATTTATCCGTAACATCGAATCTGGTCCCTCCACCTCCAGCTCCAAAAGGCGGCGGTGTGCCAAATTGATACCCCTCTACATGCGCGATATCTTTACCAAAGCTGCGAATGCGATAGCCATGCCCAAATACTTCATGTTGTATAACTGTCGTAAAATAGGAAGTAGGAAGATAAACAAGTCCCATCTGCATGGCTCTCATGAGTCTATCAGAGCGCACTTCAGGGTCGGTTTTCCATAGGCGCTCTTCACCACGCTTAACGCTATCGTGAACAGAAAGAAGCGTTGGGCTGCCAACGCTTGGAGACAAGTGCCCGTCGATATGTAAAGCAAAGGGGGCAGGAGTTTGCTCTGTTGCCGTCATTGCTGTACAGCAGAGCAGAGCAAGAGACAGTTTTCTAATCACCTTACAACCATAGGCACGACTTCAAAATGATCGCTATTTTGCTCTTGTAGAGTTGCTGTGAACTGGCTTTTATAGTCATCTTTTCTTACGAATACAATTGAGTTATAAGATTCGCCAGGCAATAAGTCTACATTTTTAGCCACTTTAGCGTCGAAGTCTGAATCCAAGAGTGCATTGGCTTCTTGCGACTTAATTCCGTCAACAACTGCCGCTATCCATAAAGGCCAGACCAAAAAGCCACCAAGAGCATACCCAGCAACGCGCCCTGCGGTGTTTGTATGGGCCTTTTGAGCAATAGCTCCCACATTTGCTAGCGGTATACTAAGCTTATCTGGTGAGAAAGTATAAGTTTTATTTGTGTCATTTTTAATGTAAATTTGAACAGGTTGATAACCCATTTCAAGAATATTACGGTCCAAATAGCGCTGACAATCCATTCTATTGTAGGCTTTGCAAGCGACAGTAAATTCGCTGCCACTAGTTGTTGATTTAACCGGGGTCGGCGTTAGTGCTGTTAGGCTTGACGCGCTGTAACTTGCACATCCACATGCGATTAAACCCATGATAATAAAAGATAGTGTTTTTTTCATTTTTTCGTCTCCTTGATAAACGAAGGACGCCAGGATAACCGAGGCAACTTATATACACAAGAGCTATCTTTGCCAAGGGAAGGGAGGCTTAGGGGGGGGGACATCAGACTGATTGTGAGCAAAGCCTTGGATGACTCCAAAGATTCCACCAGCGATGCCTTTTTGGGGGATGAGGCCGCTTTGATTGCCGATAAGTAGTGCAATTTTACTGATAGCCTCGGCTTTGTCTAATTTAACCTTTCCAAAGGGACCTTCAAAATCAACGGTTAGGACAAAATCTTCAGGTACGCCAATGCCAAAGGCTTGCCTTAGCGCTTGTGAAGTTAGACCTAGTGTCATATCAACATAGGATTTTGGAAAGTTTATGCGCCCCCAAATTGCGATTTGGTAAGCGCGATCATAGAGGATTTCTGTGCGCTCAATTTGCATCACTCCACTGCGGATGGAAAAATCAAGTGGTGCAAACCAGAGATCGACTTGATTAGACCTTCGTAACTTTAAGATTTCAATCATGTCTGCAGCAGACCCTTTTGATGCAACGATCAATTGGCCAAAGTCCAGGCGACCAAATCCAACACGCACATTTTGCCAGTTAAAGCGAGTGAGGGGAATAGCTGTATTTTTTGGATCTATATAAATACGCAAGGGTGTTTTGGCTGATACAACAATGAGATTGGCATCTTCGAGGAGGACTCGGCTTAGTCCTGGTGTCAAGACGATATCGGCGCGTAGGGGCTCTCTCAAGGATAGAGTTCCTCGGCGCAGGAAGCCGGCAACATTGGCTTTGCAGTGAGGACTTGTAATTACTGCGTCGATGGTTCCGTTTTGTTTTATAATGTCGGCATCGATTTTGGCGCTGATGGTATCGCCGCAAACTAGGGAGGTGTTTGGGACTATGAGGTCTGTGAATACTGTCGGGACGTTTTCAAGCTGGCCTTTGATGTTGGCAGAAAGGTTGGTCGGATCGTATTTGCCGTTTGCGTTATAGAAGTCTTTAAGATCGCCAGTGACATTGAGGCTGCCTGCTCTTTTTTTACCTTGAATGCTGCCGCTAGATTTAAAAGAAAGGGCAGAGTTTGGTGCCGGCCTTAATAAATTTGCAGAGAAGTTTTTAAGTGTGGTGGAGATTTTTGATCCGGCTTTTTCAAGTCGCATTTCAGCAATTTCTATTTCACCTTTAAATGTTGTTTTTTGAAGGTCCCAGTCAATGCGTGGGATGAGCTTTTTGGCAGGCCTTACTGGAATGGAAACGCTAGTGATGTTTAGATCGATTGGAGCTGGCTGTTTGAGTTTACTTGCTTGGCCAGGCAAGAAATGGGTATATGAATTTTGCGTGAGCAAGTAGCGCATCTTTAGTGCTCCGCTGTTATACAGCATGCCATCTTTGATCTTGAGTGTGCCTTTAAGATCGAGTTTTTGGCTATTGATATCGAGCGCAAAGCTATTTGGTTTATAATCAAGGTCCATTGTCACGCGGTTTCCAAATAGGTGGGCAAACTCATCATCTTTTACAAGGTCATCGATGATTTTAGATGAAAAATCTTTCAATGTAATTTCTGCATGCTCAATGATGGCCTTTGGCCTCTCAATCATAATGTCAAATTGCCCCTGGTTGATATTTCCAGAGGTTTCGATGGTCTGATTATGCATTTTAAATTTAAAGTTAGTCGCTGTGTAGTTTTCCATAACAAGCTTTGGAGAGGTGAGGGTGATTTGCAAGGGGGAGGAGGGTTCAAAGTCTGGCAGGGTGAGCGAAAAGGGAGCGATTGACAGATCGATATTTGCGCCCTTCATTAGTTTGATATCAACATCTGTTGGAAGAAGGCTTTTAAAGGTTTTAGGTTTTAAGATGGTGGATAGCTCAAGTGGACGGTCAATGATGAGTAGATTGTCTTTTAAGGAACCGTCAATTTCTAAATCGGTTGTCTTGCCATGTGCTACAAGCTTAATGTCTGGTAAGGTTTTTTCAAAGGCGTTGGCTTTTCCAGTGAGTTTTAGATCGAGATTAGGATTCAGCAAGCCTCCAACTATGCTGTCAGATCCCCTAAATTGAGCTTTTGACGATGAGGAAAAAGAAATCTCTTTAAGGCTCTTGGCCATCACTGAAAGGCCTGCATCGTTTAGATTAAGCTCGCCGATATAGGGCAAGGATTTAAGCTGTAATTTTGGAGTTGTTGCACTTCCTTTAAATTTCATTTTTTGCCATGTCTTGGGAAGGTGAAGTTCGGTGAGGGTGATTTGTAAATTCGCAGGCATTTTGAGGTAAGAACTTGTCATGGTATAATTGATGAGGGCACGCTCACTTAAAGAGATGGCAGTTGGATTGATTTTTAGGCTAAGTGCTTGAGTATTGATAAACTTGGAGCTGATGGAAATGTCTAAAATATCACCTTCTGGCTTGGCATCGAAGCTAATAACTGGACCCATCCATTCTCCATTAAATAGGGAAGTGGGGATGTTGCGCCCCTGCAACTCAAGACCTGTCAAAAGATTATAAAGCGACGGCATGCCCATTAAAGGTTTTGACCAAATAAAGCTTCCTTTAATAGATCCACTTGTATCAATTATAGAATTTAGATCTACTTTTAACTTTTGCTTAAGGTTATCTGTACTTAGCTGAGTATTAAGAGCGCTGATAAAGACCGTGGCTTCGTTACGGCGCACACGTGCATTATTGACATTAACCAAAACTTTTCCTCGAGATTGCTCATAATCATTAATGGGAATAGCAATACCGTCTGATTGTAGATGAAGGGTACCAGTTTGGATGTAGGGTAAGTCTGAGCGCAGTTGCCAATTGATTGTTGAGCTGGGAAGAATTTTCCAAGAGTTTTGAGGAGCTTCAATATTAAGAGTAGACTGTAGGTTATTGGAGTTTAAGTTGATCTGAGCCGTATTTTCTGTAGATGATAAAGAGCCTTTGATCTTAGCGCTTAGTGTTGCTCCAAAAATGGTTTCTAGATCACTTTGCCAGCTCACAGGAAACTGATCAATACTTGCATTGAGGCTGTATTTTAGAGGCGTACTGGTTGGCAACTTAAGCCACTGACTTATTTTCTTGGCAGCTGCAGAGCTAGTGCTGTCTCGATCAATTTTTGCATCGATTTGAAACTGGCCTTTTTGCTCTCCTTGCGTGCTCACGCCGTGAGCTATGATGTTGATGGGGAAAGAGCCATCGCTAACATCCATTGCTACAGAAACGTCGCTAAATTTAGCAATGGCCATACCACTGTGCATGATCGTTATTGTTCCATCTTTAATATCAACACCGCCTTTAAATGGCAGGAAGAATACAGGTTTTGTATTTGATTGGGCCTCAGTGCGGTAAGTGATATCTGGAGCAATGAGTTTAGTATCTGAAGAGCGTTTTGTTAGAATGAGTATTAGCAAAGAGCTGTCTGTTGAGAACCTTTTAAATGAGATGTCTAATGCTTTGCTGCGATGGGAAAAGTTATCAATGCTCTGCCCACCAAACCAGCTCAAATCCATTTTTCCAATTTGAGAATGCGTTAGACTAGCTACAAATTTAGTGCCCGGGCGCGTTGAGAGCAGCGTTGGCAAAGCAAATAACAGCACAAAAATGCCGATGACAATGCTCCCTAAACAAATCCAAAACTTATCCTTTCTCATGCCTTTTCAAAATAGCGAATCCTTCTTTTAATGTAACTCATGTTATTTGAATCCCAAGATTCCTCTAATGAAACAACAAGCAAGGGGCATGCTTGAAAGTTTATGAAACATTTGATACACTTGGCGTAGGTTTAGGGAGGAGGAGGACAACAAAAACAGTTAGATTATCAGTTGATATGCCATTGCGTGCTCATAAGAAATTGAAGGGCATCGCACATTCTCATGGCCTTACTATGAAGGGTTTAATTCTCGGGGTTATTGAACCAATTATCTACCCAGAGAAAATTCCGAGTAAAGAGACAAAGAAGGCTATGCTGGATGCCAGAAAAGGTCGTAATTT
>JAUILX010000203.1 GCA_030433395.1 Chlamydiia bacterium | reverse complement strand
ATGGATGGATTTAGACGGATGGATTGAGCTGAAATGGCCAAATGGCCAAATGAAGCGCAAAACTTTTTACAGAAATAATAGACGCGATGGCTTAGAGCTGCTTTGGAATGAAGAGGGTGTGCTCATCGATGAAGGAAGCTACTATCGAGGTGATCCCATCGGCTTGCATCGCAGGTGGTATGCTAATGGTATCATTAAAGAAAAATGCTTTTATTTTGGTGCGAGCAGATTTAACAGGCGTTGCTACAACGAAGAAGGGGAGCTTGTTTATGAGCTCATGTACATGGATGAACAAAAAATTCGTATCCGTGAATGGATTGACGGGGAGATGATTACGCGGTGTTAACAAAACGCTATCCTCAATTAGCTTTTTTAATGAGCCTTGCATCCTGTGAAACCACAACCTGCTGCGATGAACTTGCTACAGATGTTTCTTTGGAAGAAGCAGAGCTTAGCTATGTTTATGGCATCGGATCGGGAAAACATTTAGAGATTTTTTGGCCTTGGCTCGAGGGAAGTTCAGAGCGCGATTTAGTCATTATTGAAGATAACTTAAGCGCCATAAGGAAGTTTTTGAACGAGCCGATTGCTAAGGAAGTAATTAATCATCCTCAGGTCCATTTAATGGTGCCTTTTGAGTCGAGTATTGATGAGCGCACATTTTGTGATGAGTGTGCAAAAAAATTTCCAGAAGAAAAACTTGCAGTAGTTGCAATGAAGGGCTATGAAGGAAAGAAATTTGATGCCTTTTCTTTGGAGCTCAAACGCGCAACAACCTTATCTAGCGCGCGCTTCCAAGAACAGTTTTACCGTGACCGTTTGCTAAAGAACATCTTTATGAACTTTAAGCGAATGCCCGGCGCTTTTTTTGCGCATGATCTAAAAGATGCGTTTAAAGGAAAATACGCTATCGTCTGTGGCGCAGGGCCATCACTTCAAGATTGTATTGAAGATCTAAAAAAAGTTAAGGGTAAGGCGCTGATTTTAGCAGGTGGCTCAGCAATTCCTGCATTGAGCAGCCAAGGTGTAATACCTGATTTTGGCATAGCTGTTGATCCCAATGAAGGAGAGTATACGCGTCTAAAAGCGTCAACTGCGTATGAGATGCCATTGCTGTTTGGAGCGCGTCTTCATCCAGATGTGCTCAATACAACTTCAGCAGATATAGGGTATCTGCAAACAATTAGCAGCGATCCTATCGAAGTTGAGTTGATGGAGGCCTTGGGTTTGCCATTTGAGCCTCTTGGAGAAGCTTTTGGTGAAGAGGCCATGTCGGTCACAACAACGGCTATTGCATTTGCCCAGCATCTTGGGTGTGATCGAATTATTCTTGCAGGCGTTGACCTAGCCTTTACGGGAAATGAGCGCTATGCTCCTGGCGTATTTAGCGACGTATCAGTGGATTTTAAGAAAGAGCAAGCTTTTGAA
>JAUILX010000202.1 GCA_030433395.1 Chlamydiia bacterium | reverse complement strand
TTTGTTTGTTAATTTTTTTCTTTCTAAATAAAATTTACAATATTAGAGGTCTTTTTTTCACCTTGTTTTTTGATATCTACCTGATTTTTAGTCTTATAAACCCATAACTGAGGTTGATAAGCAAATCGAATCAAACGCCTCTATCTTTGTTATTTATCCAGCTGAAGGGCTGCAAGCAAGGGCGCCAGAGCAACGTACAATCTATTCAAACGAGCATTCCACACACGACAATCTCTATGACAGCCCGCTTGATGAAACCATTCTAGCCGGACTGATTGGCGCGACTTATCTTTTTGAAACTCCCGATGGGCAAAAAGCCATGTTTCCTATTTCTGCCCTCCAAGCAAATAGCCCTTCAGATGAAACAATCTAGACAATCTGGCTTGGCAATATTGAAGATCAAAAATACCACGAGCGGTACATGACGATCCTTAATTGGCTCGCAGACTAAGATGAAAGCTTTGAGGTATTAAAGCTTTAATTAAAACATCAGATTTAAGTGTGGGATGGGGCAAGTTGACTTGAGCATGGTGCAAATCAATGGTCCCGCTCCCGCGCGTGGGCTTTGTTGATGCACCATACTTTGCATCGCCTACAATCGGATGGCCGATAGCAGAAAATTGAGCCCTAATCTGATGATACCGCCCTGTTAAAAGCTCTATCTCTACAACGCTAGTACTACCTGATTGCAAAGCTCTATAGTTGAGCTTTGCTTCCTTGCCATCGGGAGAAATCTCTGCGCGATGGTCTCCATGAACAAGCCTGTGCTCTAAAATACCAGCCCCTTCTAACTTTCCTTCAATGCGGGCGCGATAAATTTTTGTCCACATCCCTTCTTTTAAGGAGGCACTCGTGCGCTTTAACCCCTTACTAGATTTTGCAAATATGACAATGCCGCTTACAGGAGCATCGATACGATGAACACTATGCAAATAGCAATAATTTTGACGCAACAAATCCTCTAGGCCTTTTTCTTGGCTAGCCCCTTGCGTGAGCATTCCAGCAGGCTTATCGACTGCTAAAATATGATTGTCTTCAAAGAGAACGTTGGCGCAAAACTTCATAAAGCATTAAGGTGGTTGCAGAGGCAACGTTAAGTGAATCAGCCTGACCACGCATCGGAATTTTAACCTTGATGTCTGCAGCATTTAGCCACTCATCGGAAAGGCCGAGCTGCTCGGTTCCAACGGCAATCGCAACGGGACCTTTCAAATCGACTCGCGTGTGTTCATCCTGTGCATCCGGCGTTGTGGCAACAATGGCGATGTGGTGTTTTTTAAAGTAAGCAAAAAGCTCATTTGTACTTGTTTCTACAGTTGGCACAGTGAAGAGCGTTCCAACGCTTGCACGAACAACGTTAGGATTATAAATATCTGTGCAGCGATCAACTACAACACATCCATCGACACCTACAGCATCGCATGAGCGCA
>JAUILX010000046.1 GCA_030433395.1 Chlamydiia bacterium | reverse complement strand
TTGTGCAAAACCAATGCCGTGTTGGTCTAGCGCGAATGGAAAAAATCATCAAAGAGCGCATGAATCTTTTTGACTTTACATCAGATACACTGACTCCTGGTAAGCTAGTATCTGCTAAAGGATTAGCCGGTGTGCTTAAAGACTTCTTTGGTAGATCGCAACTTTCACAGTTTATGGATCAAACAAACCCAATTGCTGAGCTAACTCACAAACGCCGTCTTTCATCTCTTGGGCCTGGTGGCCTAAACCGTGAAAGAGCTGGATTTGAAGTTCGTGATGTTCATCCAAGTCACTACGGTCGTATTTGCCCGATTGAGACTCCAGAGGGACCAAACATTGGTTTGATCACCTCGATGTCATCCTTTGCTAAAATCAACGAATTTGGATTCATTGAAACACCATACCGCATGGTCAAGGATGGTGTTGTATCCGAAGAAATCGAGTACATGACAGCAGATCAGGAAGAAAACTGCGTCATTGCACAGGCTTCTGCCGAACTCGACGAGCACCACATGTTTAAAGAAAACATTGTTTGGGCTCGTAACCGCGGTGAATCACTAAAAATCGACACAGACCGTGTGACTCACATGGACGTTAGCCCAAAACAGCTCGTTTCAATTGTTACAGGGCTAATTCCATTCCTAGAACACGATGATGCTAACCGTGCTCTCATGGGCTCTAACATGCAACGCCAAGCTGTTCCACTTCTTAAAACTGACGCTCCGATCGTCGGGACGGGCATTGAAAAGCGTGCCGCTCGAGATTCTGGTGCTGTCATTATAGCTGAAGAAGAAGGAACAATTGAATACGTTGACGGTTATACCATCGTTATTGCACCCAAAGCAAATCCACTTCAAAAACATACCTATAACCTGACTAAGTTTATGCGATCAAACAGTGGCACATGCGTAAACCAAACTCCACTTTGCGAAGTTGGAGATGTTGTGCTAGCAGGGGATGTGATTGCCGATGGACCTGCAACTGATAAGGGTGAAGTGGCCCTTGGTAAAAATGCTCTAGTTGCCTTCATGCCTTGGTGTGGATACAACTATGAAGATGCGATCATTATTTCTGAAAAGCTTGTTCGCGAGGATGCTTACACTTCCATCTATCTTGAAGAGTTTGAAGCTTCTGCGCAGATGACAAAACTTGGAAAAGAAGAGATCACTCGAGATATCCCTGGGTTATCTGAAGAGCAACGCCTCAACTTAGAAGAAGATGGAACAATTCGCATTGGTGCTGAAGTTAAGCCTGGTGATGTTTTGGTTGGTAAAATCACTCCAAAATCTGAAACAGAGCTGGCTCCTGAAGAACGTTTATTGCGGGCTATCTTTGGCGAGAAAGCTGCTGACTTTAAAGATGTATCATTAACAGCCCCTCCGGGAGTATCTGGTTTTGTACAGAATAAACTCAGCCTTTCTAAGCGCGATCCTCTTTCAAAAACAGATGAGCAACAAGTCTACGAAACATCGATAATTAAAGAGATTCACGCTGAATTCAAAGAAAAAGAAACCGAGATACTCATGCAGCAACATGATCACCTTGGAGCCTTGCTTCTTGATACAGCAGCCCCTGCGCCGATCTTACATCGTAAGAGTGGCGATATTGTCATTAAAGAAGGGGATGAGATTCTACAAGAGATGATTGAAAAAATCGAAGCTGAAAATCTTGAAGACCTCATCATCCCAGAAAATGAGCTCTATAAAGCTGTGAAAAAAGTGCTTATCGAAGGACAGCAGGCTTTAGAAAAGCTTTATATGGAACATAAGACTGAAGTCGAACACATGCGCAAAGGTGACACAGAGCTTGATGCTGGCGTCATTCGCCAAGTTAAGGTCTACATTGCGACTAAGCGTAAGCTTCAAGTTGGTGATAAAATGGCTGGCCGCCACGGTAACAAGGGTGTTGTCTCTAACATTGTTCCTGAAGCAGATATGCCATACTTACAAAATGGGGAAACCATTGAAGTGATTTTAAACCCACTTGGCGTTCCTTCGCGTATGAACCTTGGTCAGCTTCTTGAAACGCACCTTGGGTTTGCGGCTAAGAAAGCTGGAATCTACATCAAGACTCCTGTGTTTGAAGGATTTCCAGAAGAGCGTATCTGGGAGATGATGAATGAGCAAGGATTATCAGACGACGGAAAAATGTTCCTCTATGATGGCCGTACCGGAGAGCGTTTTGATAACCGCGTTGTAGTTGGTTACATGTACGTTCTGAAACTATCGCACCTTGTGGCCGATAAAATTCACGCACGCTCAATTGGTCCTTACTCTCTAGTAACGCAGCAGCCTCTTGGTGGTAAAGCCCAGATGGGTGGTCAGCGTTTCGGTGAGATGGAGGTATGGGCACTTGAAGCTTACGGAGCAGCATACCTGCTTCAAGAGATGCTAACAGTTAAATCAGATGATGTCGAAGGGCGTACGCGCTGCTACGAATCCATTGTCAAAGGGGACAACACGTTGAAGGCTGGAACGCCTGAATCGTTTAACGTCCTAATTAAAGAGATGCAAGGACTTGGGCTGGATATTAAGCCTGAGCATGCATCAAAAGAAGAGTCACTTGCATTGGTGGGAGAATAACTAAATGTTTGAAGAAGAAGAGTTGAAAGAAAGCCGTTTTGACAAGCTGACAATTAAAATTGCATCAGATGATGTCATACGCAATGATTGGTCACGTGGAGAGATCAAAAAGCCCGAGACCATCAACTATCGAACATTCAAACCAGAAAAAGGTGGCTTGTTCTGTGAAAAGATTTTTGGTCCCACCAAAGATTGGGAATGTGCTTGTGGAAAATATAAAAAGATTAAGCACAAAGGCATCGTTTGCGATCGCTGTGGAGTTGAAGTCACAATTTCAAAAGTTAGACGCGAGCGTATGGCTCACATCGATTTGGCAGTGCCCGTTGCCCACATATGGTTTTTTAAAACACAACCGTCTCGTATCGGTAATATCTTAGGCCTAACAGGGTCTGAACTCGAGCGTATTATTTATTACGAAGAGTATGTAGTTACAGATTCTGGTCGCACGACATTAGAGCGCAAGCAACTTCTTAATGATGCAGAGTTTCGCGAAGCACAAGAGAAATGGGGCCCTGATAGCTTCACAGCTAGCATGGGCGCTGAAGCTGTGCGAGACCTTCTTGAAAAAGAGGAGCTCGATCTAGTCATCGTTGAGCTTAAAGAGAAGCTACGCAAAACAAAATCTATGCAAGCCCGAATGAAACTTGCTAAACGGTTAAAAATTGTGGAATCTTTCACAGGATCTCCTAACCGTCCAGATTGGATGGTGATGTCTTGTGTCCCTGTCATTCCTCCTGATCTTAGACCCTTGGTGCCGCTTGATGGTGGCAGATTTGCAACATCGGATCTTAACGATCTGTATAGACGCGTTATCAACCGAAATAACCGTTTAAAATCTATTTTAAAGCTCAAAACACCTGATGTCATCATTCGCAACGAAAAGCGTATGTTGCAAGAAGCTGTTGATGCACTCTTTGACAATGGACGACATGGGCATCCTGTCATGGGCGCTGGTAACAGACCCCTAAAAGCTCTTTCAGAGATGCTTAAAGGTAAGCAAGGTCGTTTCCGTCAGAACCTTCTTGGTAAGCGCGTTGACTACTCTGGTCGTTCTGTTATTGTCGTAGGACCGGAGCTTAAACTCAACCAGTGCGGTTTGCCAAAACAGATGGCGCTCGAGCTTTTTGAGCCCTTCATCGTCAAGCGTCTTAAAGACCTTGGCTATGTATATACCATCCGTTCTGCGAAAAAAATGATTCAGCGTGAAGACCCTGAAGTTTGGGATGTTTTGGAAGAGATCATTAAGGGTCACCCCGTGCTTCTCAACCGTGCGCCTACACTGCACAGACTCGGTATACAAGCATTTGAGCCTATCCTAATTGAAGGTAAAGCTATTCGCATTCATCCTCTAGTCTGCTCGGCGTTTAACGCTGACTTTGATGGTGACCAAATGGCGGTTCATATCCCCCTATCTGTGGAAGCTCAGCTAGAGGCCAAAGTCTTGATGATGGCCCCTGATAACATCTTCTTACCGTCATCTGGTAAGCCCGTTGCTATTCCATCTCAAGATATGATCTTAGGTCTTTATTATTTGATGCATGATCCTCTTTATATTCCTGAAGATTATGGTAAGAAGACACGCACATTTGGCAGTTCACAAGAAGTGCTAACCGCTTTGTCTGCAGGTGAGAGCTACAACTTACACATGGAGGTCTTTGAAGAGGGCCAGCGACGCGATGATATGGGACGAGGTCTTCATATTCACGAACAAATCCGTTTAAGGCTTCCTGAAGGTATGATCATGACAACGCCAGGTCGTGTGATCTTTAACACGATTATGCCAAAAGAACTTGGGTTCCAAAACTATACCCTTTTGCGTAAAAAGATGGGTGAACTTGTCCTTTCTATTTACAAAAAGATTGGCTTAGAAGCCGCTGTTAAGTTTCTTGACGATCTAAAAGACATTGGTTTTGCAAATGCAACAAAAGCATCTTTATCAATGGGTATTAAAGATATTTGTGTTCCAGCTCAGAAGCAAAAGACTTTAGTTGATGCTTATAAGCGCGTTGAGAAAGTTGCTAAGCAATATAGCGATGGTATTATAACTGACGGTGAGCGTCACTCAAAAATCGTTAGTATCTGGACAGAGGTTGCTGACCTACTAGCAGATGAGCTTTTTGAATTGATTCGCAAACCAAAAGATTTAAAGATGAACCCCATCTACGCGATGATGCATTCAGGAGCTCGTGGATCGAAGCAACAGGTGCGCCAGCTAGGGGCGATGCGTGGTCTTATGGCCAAAGCTAACGGTGATATTGTTGAGTACCCAATTACAGCGAACTTCCGTGAAGGCTTGAGCGTTCTAGAATACTCAATTTCCTCACACGGTGCTCGTAAAGGTCTTGCTGATACGGCTCTTAAAACTGCCGATTCAGGGTATCTTACACGCCGCTTAGTCGACGTAGCTCAAGACATTCTCGTTACAGAAGATGATTGTGGAACGCTTGGCGGAATTGAAGTATCTCCGATCAAACAAGGGAACGAAGAACTTCTACCGCTGAAAGATCGTCTATTCGGTCGCGTGGCTTGCGAAGATATCTACCAGCCTGGCGATAGCACAAAATGTCTTGCTAGAGGTGGTGAAGTTATCAATCAGCTGCAGGCTGAAGCAATTGACGATGCCGGTATTGAATCCGTTCGCATTCGCTCGACACTCACCTGTGAATCTCAACGTGGTGTTTGTGCTAAATGTTACGGACTTAACCTCTCTAATGGCCGCATGATTGCGAAAGGAGAAGCCGTTGGTATTATCGCTGCTCAATCTATTGGTGAGCCGGGTACACAGCTTACGATGAGAACTTTTCACTTGGGTGGTATTGCTTCTGCGCAAGTTGCGCCTGAGCTCATCGCAGAGAATGAAGGTATTTTGGTCTACGAAAATGTACGTACAGTTCAAAACCGTGAAGGAAGACATGTTGTTCTTAACAAGAACGGGGCCTTGCACGTTTGTAAAGATGAAGGTCGCACTCTAGAAGAGACAAAACGTCTTTTAGCGTCTAAGTCAATTGAATCGCTACAAATGCTCAAAGTAGAGCTTGGTACTCAGATTCAAGTTGCTGATGGTGAAGTTGTCAAGAAGAAGCAAAAAGTTGCCGACCACGAGCCGCACAACATGCCTATCATTTGTGAGAAGCCAGGTTATGTGAAGTATGAAGACCTTGTTGAAGGTATTTCAACAACACGTGAAGTAAACAAGCAGACTGGACAAACTGAACTAGTTGTTAAGCAACACCGCGGTGAGCTTCACCCACAGATTGTCATCTATGCGGATAAGGAATGCCAAAACTTGATTGGAACCTATGCGATTCCATCAAGTTCATTCCTATCTGTTGGAGAAGGGGATAAAGTCGAAGCAGGTGATATTCTTGCTCGTCTACCAAGTGGCGCAATTAAAACAAAAGACATCACCGGTGGTCTACCTCGTGTTGCCGAGCTTGTTGAAGCTCGCAAACCGAAAGAGACTGCTGAGATCGCAAGACTTGATGGTGTTGTTGACTTTAGTGGTGGCGTCCAGAAGAACAAGCGCATTGTCGTTGTTCGTGATGAAGAAACAGGCATGGAAGAGGAGCATCTTATTCCACTGAATAAGCACTTGATTGTTCAAAATGGTGACACTGTTATTAAAGGTCAGCAGCTGACAGATGGACTTGTTGTCCCACAAGAGATTCTTGAGATTTGCGGTGTGCGTGAGCTTCAAAAATATCTGGTTAACCAGGTCCAAGAAGTCTATCGTCTCCAAGGTGTGGATATCAATGATAAACACATTGAGATCATTGTGCGTCAGATGCTTCAAAAAGTGCGTGTTACAGATCCAGGTGATACAACATTGCTATACGGCGAAGATGTGGATAAAAAGGCATTCCATGAAATCAATCGCAAAGCAATTCTTGAAGGTGGAAGGCCATCAACAGCTGCTCCAGTCCTTCTTGGTATTACAAAAGCCTCGCTATCGACTGAGTCATTTATCTCAGCAGCAGCCTTTATGGAAACAACGCGCATTCTTACAGAAGCAGCCTGCGATGGTAAGACAGACTACATGCTTGACTACAAGTCAAACCTCATTATGGGATCAGCAATTCCTGGAGGAACCGGCTTCTATAATTATAAGAGCCGCATCCAAAAATTTGCCCTTGATGCAGAAGATGGTGCTCTTGTCTTTGACTTTGAGTCAGTCAAGCCAGCAGCTGCAGCTCCTGCAGCGTAATCCACCTTAACAACTGGTACTTTTTAAGTACCAGTTAACTCTTCTAAAGTCGGCGCTATAGCATTGAGGTAGTCGGGGCATGAGCATTCTATGCTGACGTCTTGTTGACTATCATCTTCGATAACTGGGCTTTCAGTTGAATTTAGAACTTTGCCAGCTGCAATTGCAAGAGCAACAATGGTAAAATGCAGCTAATGGAATTCCTAGAGAAATGCAAGCAACTGAGACGATAGCTAAAGATGATATAAGGGCAAAACCTTGAAGCGCAATGAGTCCCGAAATGAACGTTAGAGGAGTGGCCAAGAAAATAATCCCACCTATCATAAAAAATAGCTCTGCAATTTTCTTTGCTGTTTCAGGTGCTGGCTTTCCAAAGTCTGCGTGCTTATCGCTTCCGTTCGCACTGTGAATATTTTGATTAACGCGAGTTGTGGATCAACTCCCTTGAACTGGCCCATCTTTTGGCGATCTTTCTAGGAAAAACTGCTTGAGGATAGCGCGTTGGCTATCCACTGCGCAGATTTTTCTAAAAATTTCATCAAAAATATGCACCATTTCATAGATAGTTGATCCGCAACTTGCGTTAAGTAGATCTTCATGGTCATAATCAGTATAGGCTTTGTCGGTATAAATCACGGATTCATCAGGTAACGCGAGTAAGAGGGATTAATATCAATAAAAATTTATTTATTGGAGAGGTGTTGTTCAAGCTTGATGATGTCAGCAGCGAATTTACGGATCCCTTCTGCTAGCTTCTCAGTTGCCATGGCATCATCGTTGAGCTGATAGCGGAAAGCCTTTTCATCGATATCAATTTTTTCAATCTTCTGATTTTTAGCAGCTTCTGGATTAAGCTTGCGGGGGACATCACCTTCAGCTTCTCCTAGCTCTTTCAAGAATTTTGGGCCGATGGTAAGTAGAT
>JAUILX010000045.1 GCA_030433395.1 Chlamydiia bacterium | reverse complement strand
AGTAGTGCTTGGATATCTTCTCGCGGGAATTTACGGCGACGCAGCCCCACAAGATTTAGACCCCCGATGCGATAGAGACGCGATCCGAAACCAATTGTGTAGGGTGGAACATCGCGCACAATACCGCTTTGCCCACCAACCATTGCATGCGCGCCAATTCTACAAAACTGATGCACAGCTGTCATTCCACCGATATTGGCGTAGTCTTCAATGGTCACATGACCAGCAAGCATCGCTGCGTTTGCCATGATAACGTGGTTTCCAATTTCACAATGATGAGCAACATGACAATACGCCATGATTAGGCAATCATCACCAATATTGACTGATGTTTCTTCGCCACATGATGAATTCACGGTGACGTATTCGCGGATTTCAGTGCGCGCACCGATGTTAACGTAGGTTGTTTCGCCTTTATATTTACGGTCTTGTGTCTGCGCACCAATACTGGCAAAGGGGTAAATAACTGTGTCTTCGCCGATGGTGGTATGACCGTCGATGTAGGCGTGCGCTTTAATGGTGACATTGTCTTTTAAAATGACGTCTTTTTTGATAACCGCATAAGGCTCAACTGTGACAGTTTTTCCAATTTTTGCGCCCTTTTCAATAATGGCGGTTTCATGAATGCTCATCTACCTATCTGCTCCTTGTTAACGAAAGCGAAGGCAATCTCAGCCTCTGCAGCCAGCTTATCCCCAATCATGGCTTTTCCATGAATTTTCCCACCTTTGCTGCTAACATGTTGGCAATAAACGTGAAGGTGTAGCAAATCTCCAGGCAATGCAGGTTTTCTAAATTTAGCATTTTTGATTCCAAGTAAAACGGAAATTGCCGTACTAAACCCTTTTAAGTGGGTTAAAACTCCCCCTGCTTGAGCTAAAGCTTCTAAGATAAGGACGCCAGGCATGATCGGAGTTCCTGGAAAATGCCCTTGAAAAAACTGCTCGTTCATCGTTAGGTTTTTCTGACCTACCAGATAATTCTCATTGTCAAAATGAACGACTCGATCGACAAGTAAGAACGGATAGCGGTGAGGCAAAATTTCTTGGATTTGTTCGTGATTTAAAACGATGTTGTGTGGGTCAACAGCAATGGTTTGGTTCATACGCACGCCTCCGACTGAATGTGGTTTACAATTTCTTTTGCTAAGGCTGTGTTTGAAAAGTGGCCTGAGCGTACAGCAATGACATGAGCGTAAAAATGCATGCCTGTCAGCGATAAATCGCCTATCAAATCAAGGACTTTATGACGAGCCATCTCGTCTGGAAAATGGGCGCCTTCGGGATTTAAGACCTCGTTATCCTTAATGACAAGCGCATTTTCAAGGGAGCCCCCTTTAATCCGCCCCTCTTCAATCATCGGTACAATCTCTTCATAAAGAGAGAATGTGCGGCATTTTGCAATATCTGTTTTAAAACGTTCTTCGTTGTGCACAAAGGTATAAAATTGAGAGCGCAATAGTTTAGATTGGGGATAGTTGAGTGTGTAACTGATGCGAAATTCGTCATATGGCAACGCAACAAGATGCACATCTCCTTGAGTCCAGTAAATTGGCGATGTGAGCCGATGCCACACTTTTTTAGCTTTTTGATAGGCAATGCTCCCCTCTTCAATCATCTCAACAAAGGGCACTGCACTTCCATCTCCAATAGGGATTTCTGGGCCGTGAAGCTCAATTAACAGATTATCAATGCCATATCCAGAAATTGCAGCAAGCACGTGCTCAACCGACTGAATGCGACACTCACCTTTTCCAAGAATGGTGCAGCGCGGAGTCTCGATCACGTGATCGACAAGGGCTGGGCACGTTGGCTCGCCTTGTAAATCCATCCGCTTAAAAACAATTCCATGGTTTTCCGGAGCCGGACAAAAGCGCATTTTTACTTTTTTCCCAGTAAAGAGCCCAGTGCCAGTCATTGAAGCTTCTTTTTTTAGAGTACGTTGTTTGTCACGCGATGATGACATTTCACGAAATACAGACACAGCTTCTCCAGTTACTAACTGATGTTACGCAAAACCTTCGCTTGCGCATCTGAATCCGACCTTTCGCGTAACATCAGTTATTGATATCTTTCTACGAGGGTAGCGTAGTTAGATTTTTTTAAGCAACGCAAAAGAAAAGTTATACCACTTGCAAATGAGAAGAAAATTAGAGGAAAATCTCCAAGCGCCGAATAAAAAGTTTGCTTTTCATGCATGGGGACATCAATGAGCAACTTCCCGCTTTGCTCACCCTCAAGTGAATCAATGGTGCGACCGTAGCAATCGATGGCAGCTGTAACACCGGTGTTGCAAACTCTTAAAAGCGGAATGCCATTTTCGACGCTGCGCAACCTGCCATGCTCGAACTGGCAACGATTTAAGCGCGAGTGAGGATACCAAGCATCGTTTGTTAAATTCATCAATAATTTAGCGCCTTTTACCCTACCATTTCGCACTAAATTTGAGAAACACTCATCATAGCAGATCGATACCGCAAGCGGCACTTGGCCTTTAGCCACCGATATGCTCTTTCCTGGTTTAAATTCTCCATCGATCCCATAAACTTCAGCTAGAGGCTTGAGCCACTCAAAGGGCAAGCATTCAGCTATAGGTAAAAGCCGCATCTTTTCCCAGCGCGTGATTTGCCCTCCAGGGGTGATGTGAAAAGCTGCGTTGTAATCCCCATCGTCTAACCCTAAAACCACCTCAGCGTTCATTATTTGAGCAACTTCTTTAGCAATTAACAAATTTGACCAGACAGGTAGGCGATTTATTGTAGGGTTTCCAAAATGCTTTATAAACAAACGATCCACCTGCTTTTGGCTTAACACTCCTAGATGAGCGCCAAAGGGAAACGCTGATTCAGGAAGCACAATCCAGTCTGCTTTTTCAACTTCTTTCAGAGCTAAATCCCACTGAGCATCTAAAGGCACAAATGATTGCTTACCTAGAAATAGGGGGAATTTTTGATCGGGATAAAGCCCGGATTGAATCAATAGGGCGCGCCCCGCAACAGAGCCACTCGTATCATTTACTCTGAGCATCCCAAATGCAAAGGGTACGCAAGCTGCGACCAACCAAAGCCCAATATCGGCTATTCTCTTACTCTGTAGTGCTCGCACACAAAGCAAATTGATGAACATGACTGCAAACGAAAGTGATAAAACTCCTCCAACAGATGCTAACTGGCGCCCGTATAAAGTGGCTCCAAGTGCTAAACCAGCTGGATTCCATGCATAGCCACAAAATATAAAAAGGCGTGCCCATTCGATGAGAACCCAAAGGCCTGCTAAGGCTACGCAACCGTGCACTTTTTTGTAATACTGCGACTGGACAAAGTGATTAAACCCTGCAAACATTAGGCCCATAAGTAAGCAAACAAGAATATAAGCAACAATGATAAACCCGCCCTGATATTCAGGGGTTGCAAACCAAGAAAGCTGCACTGCTTGCACACCTGCGCCAAATGCCCATGCCACCAAAAAAGCGCGAGGCTTTCTCCAAAAATAAGCATATCCACAAATGGCTGCCACCGTTGCAATAGCTGGATGAAACGACGCTTGGCCAAAGGCAACAAGCAAAAAACTAATAAGGAGCACGCTTCCTGCCCATATTAGATGCCCAGAGAACCATTAAACCTCCCAAAATTGCACAATTCTTTATGAAACTAATTTGTTCTTCAGAGCGCGCCTGACCTTCTAAAAACCAGAAATGATGCATGATAATCGTTGTTGGGATCAAAAATAAAATTAATAATAATGCGCCCCATTTTGGTCGATATCCAATTAAGACCGAGCAACCACCAACGAGTTCAAAAACAATGGCAAGGCACAACAATAGTGGAGCCAGTGAAATAGCAACTGAAAAAAGCGAGCTTTGCCCAAGATATGCGTGCCAATCAGATAGAACGCTAGTGAGATGCTGCAGCGAGCCACTCCAATTAAAAAGTTTACTCACTCCACTAATAATGAAAATTGCCGCAATTAAAATTCGACCTAGCGCGGTCACAATTTTTTGGAACATCGCCCTACTCCTTTTTTGTGTGATCTGCTATCATACATCAAATGCTGCCTTTTCGCCACCATCATCTACTGAAAATTTTAAATGAGCATGGAGCCTCAACTCTACCGCTCGATGCACTGATGGCAAATTATTTCCGTGGCCATAAGTCACTCGGCTCAAAAGATCGCAAATGGATCAGCGAAACTGTTTATGCAATCATTCGCTTAAAAGGTTTATTAGACGCCTACATCGGTAAACCTGCCACATGGGAAAAGCGCTTTGAAAAATATCTGGATGGCCAATTTCCAGGACGCGACCAATTACCAAAACATGTGCGCGTCAGTTTTCCAAAATTTTTATATGACCACCTTAATGACTCAATTTGCAATGCGCTCAATGAGCCTGCGCCAACAACTGTGCGAGCCAACGCACTCAAGATAACTCGAGATGAGCTGATAAAGCTCTGGCCTGAGTACGAAATTGCAAAAACCGAACATTCTCCGGTTGGCATCACTTTTTTAAAAAAAATTAACTTTTTTGTAACACCCGAGTTTAAACAAGGCTTTTTTGAAGTTCAAGATGAAGGCAGCCAACTTGTTGCATTCATGGTTAAGGCTGGGCCTGGCGATCATGTTCTGGACTTTTGTGCGGGCAGTGGCGGCAAAACACTCGCTATTGCCCCACTGATGAAGGGAAAGGGCCAACTTTACCTGCACGACATACGGCTTCACGCCTTAAAAGAGGCCAAACGACGCCTAAACCGCGCCGGTGTGCAAAACGCTCAAATCATTCCACCCGACCGCTTAGCCTCTTTAAAGGGAAAAATGGACTGGGTACTAGTTGACGCTCCATGCTCGGGCACAGGAACACTTAGACGCAACCCAGACATGAAATGGAAACTCACTCCGGAGGCCATCAAAGAGCTGGTCGAAAAACAGCAAGCGATTTTTGAGCAAGCTCTAACGTGCCTTAAACCTGGAGGCAGCATCGTGTATGCTACGTGCAGCATTTTGGCCAGCGAAAACGAAGAACAAATTGCCAAATTTTGTAAAAACCCTTCTCTAAAAGAAGGCCCCCTCTTTAAATCACTTCCAGAAAGCGGAAAAATGGATGGCTTTTTTGCCCAAACTATGATATGGTCTAAAGCATGAGAAACTATCTTTTATGCCTTTTAATCCTTCCCTTGTTTCTAGTTGCCGATGAGCTAGCAACCCCCTCTTTTACCCAGCAAGCAGTCGCTGCTACTGAACAAGGCATGAGAGATATCGCCATCCTTAATCGCCCACTTATTAAAGTGAATGGAAAAACAATTTCACAGATTGACGTTATCAAAAAAATGAACGCATTTTTGTACAAAAACTATCCTGAAGTCATTGGCAATAAGATGCCCATGTATCAATACTACTCAAGCAGCTGGCGCCGTACACTTGACGACATCATCAATGATGAGCTCATGCTACTCGAAGCTGAAGCCAAAGAAGTCACAGTAACAGTAGGAGATGTGCGCGAAGAAGTTGAAGCACGCTTTGGCCCTAACATCATGGAAAGCTTAGAAAAAATTGGCATGTCTTTAGAAGAAGCTCGCCAATACGTCGAAACAGAGATGCTGGTTCAAAGAGTCATGTGGATGAACGTCCACCAAAAAGCTATGCAAAAGGCTACACCAAAAAAAATTAAAGAATCATATGCCGATTATGTCAAAGAAAACCCTCCAAAAGACACATGGGTTTACCAAGTTCTTTCCATCAAAGGCGATAGCCAAGACCTAGCGCAAAAAATGATTGCAATTGCATCGAGCACAGACGGTGATTTAGAAGCCCGAGCAAAAGCTGTAACAGAAACATTCAATGAAGAGCCAGACTTGCCTAGTGTCAACGTCTCAGACGAATTTTCTATAGAGCTGAGCAAACTTTCTGATCAACACAAACAGGCTCTTGAGGACCTCAAACCCAATCAATTCAGTGCTCCTATCGCTCAGACAAGCCGCCGTGACAACTCTACAGTTTGGCGCCTCTTTTATCTCAAGGATAAGCTGCATCAAGAACCTCCCCCATTCGAAATTGTAAGCGAGCAGCTGAAAAACCAGATCATGCAACAATTTGCGATGGAATACGCAAAAGACTATTTTGCATCTCTTCGTGACAAATACCACTTAAGCGATGCTGATCTCAAAGAGATGATCCCGGCCGATTATGAGCCTTTCGCGCTTAAGTGAGCTAAAGCGATTTCTTCAATCGCTAGACACGCATCCAAAAAAATCTCTTTCGCAAAATTTTCTGATCAATGGATTAGTTGTCGAACAACTAATTAATGCCGCAGATATTTCAAAAGACGATCACATTGTAGAAATTGGCCCAGGACCTGGCGCAGTAACAGAGCAAATGCTCAATAAAACTCAAAATCTAACAACCATTGAGCTTGATCTCAACTTTGCAAACAGTTTACAAAAACGCTTTCCAGCCATCAAAACATTTGAAGCTAACGCGCTTGAATTTGATTACACTCAGCTACAGTCCCCACTAAAAGTAATCTCTTCCCTTCCCTATAGCGTAGCAGCAGATATCATCAAAAAACTCATTCGCCTTCACCCACAAATAACAACCCTAACCGTTATCATACAAAAAGAGATGGCCGACACCATTTGCGCACAGCCAAACAACAAAATTTACGGCCCATTCACCCTCGAATGTCAACTATTTGCAACGGCTCAATACCTATTCACAATTCCAGCCAACAGCTTTTATCCCGCACCCAAGATTGAGTCGGCTGCAGTCCAGCTCACCACCAAACAACCTGAATATGACCTAAAAATTCTTCCATTTATCTATCAAGCCTTTGTTCAAAGACGCAAAATGGTAAGAAAAATTATTGGAGAAGTTGAAGGCATCCCAGAAAATGCACGTGCAGAAAACTTAACGCTTGAGCAATTTGCGAAAGCGTGGCTGAGCAACAACAATCACAAACACTAAACCTAGCCCTATACCCGCCAGAAATAAGCGATGGCGCACTAGACGATACCAAAGACCTAAACGAACTTGAGATTTAGCAAAAAGCGGTGCAGACAAAATAGGATTTTCTTCCTCATCACAGATAACAATTTCACCAACCCGAGAACCCATTTCAATAGGAAACGTTAATTTATCCCATTGCAAAAAGCTGCGAAGATTCACCTCTTCGGCAGGGTAATAATGATACCAAACATCTTCTCTTAGATCGGCAAGTAGCGCTGCATTTGCCCCTTTAATCGAATGTCGAAACGTATTTTCGTCTGCTCGAAATAGCAAGCGCTTCTCTTTTTTTTCTGCAAAAGCACTATCAAAAAGATTGATCGCATCGCGGTAACGCTGCTGAGCATTAGGACTTCCTAAAATTACAGCTATCAAAGTGCGCCCATGATGCTCTGCAGCTGCCACAAGCGTATAACCAGCCTTGGAATGATATCCCGTTTTAATGCCAAGCGCTTTATCATAATAAAAATTCGTTGTCCGACGTAGCAAGCGGTTTCCTTGCTTTATCACCTTGCTAGCTTGCCTATTTGTTTTCGGCCTCTCATGGGAAATTGCACTTACAATCTTACGAAAACGCTCATTTTTCAGTGCTTCCCTTGTGATACAAGCCATATCATGTGCAGTCGTATAATGTTCAGGATGGTGCAACCCGTGAGGATTCTTAAATTGCGTATTTGAGCAGCCAATCGTTTTTATATAACTATTTAGCCCTTCTGTAAACGCTAGCACATTCCCGCCCGTATGGTG
>JAUILX010000201.1 GCA_030433395.1 Chlamydiia bacterium | reverse complement strand
CAGACTTTTTGCGAATAATTTTTGCAAGAGGATCGTTTCCAAAGTGCTTTACAACCCGCTCATACGCCTCTGTCATTACATCATCATCAAGTGTGACGCTGCCCGCTTCCTGCTTTTTGTATTCAGGGTAGATGACCCAAGGATCAATCAAGTATAGCTCAGCCTGCGGGAACAGGTTTCGTAAGCACTTAGCATTTGAGCCGCGATACACGCCAATTTCAGCAATAGAATTGATCTTTAGGCCTAGGATATCAGAGATAATTTTCAGTTGAAGAGAGCGATACGGAAGAGCTTGTAGAAAAAGTTTTAGCTCATCAAAATTTTTTGTTATCATACGCAAGAGATAATAGATGAGTCATTATCTTGTCAAATCTAAAACTTGAATGCAAAATCCAGATTTGTTAGTATGATTACTTCTGGAAGAGTGGCAGAGTGGCCGAATGCGTCTGTCTTGAAAACAGAAGTGCCGCAAGGTACCGGGGGTTCGAATCCCTCCTCTTCCGTATTACCTCCCACAAACCTACACCACAAAAGCTACTAGCGGTCAAAGAATAGGATGAGAACCCCCGGAGGGGGCAACCCTCAGTAATCGATGTTTGCTATTTAATGACCTGCTGCAGCTGCATCTAGCACATTTTCTTTCTTCAGCCATAGCGCTTGGCTATGGCATTCATCATTCAAATGCACCAGATTTTGCTTCGCCTGGTCATTAAAAGAGTAAACATCGATTACTGAGGGTTTGACTTCGGCGCAAGCACGAAGAAGCGCTCGAGCGGAGCGAAAAGCGACCCCGAAGGGGCAGGCCGGAAGCGAATCTGAAGGTGAAGTACATCCCTCCTCTTCCGCTCTTTATTTTCTAATTTAACCGTTTCTTTTTAATAGTTGACGTTACGCAAAATCTCGGACCCATCAGCTAGTTGTAGGCACCAATCTGTGGCAGCTTCCCTTTTATCAAACTCCAAGGTGTCGGCCTCATCATCATCTTTGCTGCTTGATACCTTTGCTAACCACTATAATACTCCTTACATAGTTCCGTAATTGCAATCCCAAATCCCCACCCCAAATCGGATGTATTTTTTTGGATAAGCAAACACCTGTTTTGAAATACATCTAGTAACCTATTTTTTTTCATATCCTTTAACGTCTTTCGAAACATACTTTCCATGCTATCATAGAATCTGGCATCTATATCACCATACTCCAAAGTACACTTCACTCCATATTCAACATATGTCAATAAAATCTAAATACATTGAAACAAGCCGGTTTAAGGTGCCCAGCTCTTCTTCATTTAGATAGTCCTTTGCAATTTCGGCATCTGCTTTGGTAAGACCCTTTCTAGGCCACCAGGTGAGCCCCATATGCTTTTTAGAACTGTCTGCTCTTTTACAGATAATTTCTGCAGCTGTGTTTCCATGGGCTGCCCAGTGTATTTTGTTTTGCACGACCCGAAAGAATTCCTTTGAA
>JAUILX010000044.1 GCA_030433395.1 Chlamydiia bacterium | reverse complement strand
TCAAGAGGTTGATGACGACGCTCTTTATTTGATGACTTTAGAGCAAAACTTACACACTACAATTGAGTCAGATTTGTTATCAATTTTTCCTAATCTTAAGGGAAGCAGCGTAGCTAAATTAAAGCAGCTATTAAAATTTATTGCGCATGCAGCTCCATTTGTGCCTAATTGGAAGAAAATCCAAACAGTTACAGAGGTGCCAGATAACAGAACGCTAAAAAATTACTTTCGACATTTGCAAGACGCAGACTTAATTCAATGCCTAGATAGTGCAGCGCAAAAAATGTCTCAAATGGAGCATCCGGATAAGATTTTTCTCAATAATACAAACCAACTTTATGCTATCGGATCTTTGAATCCTGCAATGGGGACTCTGAGGGAGACATTTTTCTTGAGCATGCTTAAAGTTAATCATCAAGTGCAGGCGCCTAAGACAGGTGATTTTTTAGTTGATGGTAAACGGCCCTTTGAAATTGGTGATCGAAAGAAAACATTTAATCAAATCAAAGATCATGGCCAATCTTTTCTTGCGTGTGATGGCATCGAGATAGGATCAGGCAATCGCATTCCTCTTTGGCTATTTGGGTTTTTGTATTGATTCTAGAGCCATTTTTTGCGGTAGAAGATGTAGGCTGCACCTAAAGAGATCGCTGCAGTGAAGATCATGATGCCTATGAAGGCAAAGCCGCTTTTTTCGAAGGGGAGGGCGACATTCATTCCGTAGAGGGATGAAACCATGGTGGGCAGGGAAAGGATGATGGTGAGGGCTGTTAGGAGCTTGATGGTGCGGTTGAGCTGGTTGGTGAAGATGATCTGGTAGGAGTCGCGCAGGGATTGGATGGAGCGAAGATTAACTGCGCAGATCTCTTCTGATTGCAGGCAGGCATTGAGCAAGTCTTCGAGTAGGTCTTGGTCTTTTTCGTAGAGCATGGTAAATCTGCCAGATGTGATCGCTTCGAGAACGTTGCGCATGGGGACGAGGGAAGATAGATATTGGTTCAGGTTTTCTTCGTGGATAGTCAGGCTTGTAATGTCTTTACTGCCAACTGAGGGCATGTCTTTTTCTTGTCGTAGGACACCGGCACGAATCTTTTTGATCTTGATTGTGTATTCTTGAGTGATTTTAAGAAGGATGTAAATAAGCAGCTTGCTAGTTTGATCGGTTGTAAGATTGGGCTTTTGGTTAACAAAAGCTTCGATGAGAGAGCTTTGCTGAGGGCAGACAGTAATAAAATAATCTTTTGTCAAAATAAGGGTGAGGGTGGTTGTGTAGAGGCCTGCATCTTGTTTGGAAGGGTGGCGCGTATAGATGACGATGTGCTCATCTAAGCGCTCAATGCGGGGGATTTCGTAGCGATCAAGACAGTCGTGAAGGTCTGTGTATTCGGTATCAATGAGCTCTGCAAGACGAGTTACATCGGTTGAGGTGGCCTCATCGATATGAATCCAGCAGCCTGGCTCGGGCTGGTCAACTTCGCGAAATGTCTCATCCGCCTCTAATTTTTTATATACTGTAAACATAGGATTAGTATAACTGATAAGTTATTAAGAAGAAAGAATTTCATTGAGCTGTTTTTCTAATGTCTTAATGCGGCGGGCATATTCGTCTAGCTTGCGCTGATGCACTTGCATCTTATTAAATTCTTTCATTGGCATAACGGGGCCACCGCCATAGATGCCACTTTCAGTGATGTCTTTGCTAACGCCACCGCGCGTGGCGATTTGGACGTTATCTGTGATGGCGACATGGCCTACGATACCTGCTTGACCGCCCATGAAGACATGTTTCCCGGTTTTAGCAGAACCTGCAATGCCTGACTGAGAAATGATGAGGTTGTGCTCGCCAAGCTCGACATTATGGCCAATTTGTACTAGGTTGTCGATTTTGGTGCCGCGTCCGATGCGTGTAGATTTGAAGCGGGCGCGGTCAATAGCTGCATTTGCACCGATTTCGACGTCATCTTCTAAGATGACGTTGCCGATTTGATCGAGTTTTTGATGCTGGCCTTGATTGTCCATGACGTAACCGTAGCCGCAAGAGCCGATGACAGCGCCAGGTTGGAGGATGACACGGTTGCCAAGGATGCAGCCTTCACGTACGGTTGAGTGGGGGTGTAGGAGGCAGTGCTCGCCTATTTTTACGTTAGCACCGATGGCGACGTGAGCACAAATAGTGGTATGTGGTCCAATGACGGCTCCGCTATCGATAACTGCAAAGGGGCCAATGGTGACATCGTCTGAAACTTGTGCGTCTGGATGGATGCAGGCTGATGGATGGATTCCTGCAAAGCCGCTTTTAGAGGCGCTTGATAGATGCTCTGCTATTTGCTGAAATGTACGAGATGGGTCATCTGAGATGAGAAAGTTTTTATCTGAGGGGAGATTGGGATGATCTGCTATGCAAATCACCCCAGCTTTTGAGGCTTTCATGGCCTCGATGTAGCGCATGTTTGCAAGAAAGGATGCATCTTTTGCTCCGGCGGTTTCTAGACCGTCAACAGCGCATATCATTGCTTGTGGATTTCCTTTGAGGGTTGATCCAGTAAGCTTGGCTAGTTCTTGCAGCGTTGCGCTTTTACTCATTCGTCTCTGTTTGTTTTGGTGTGTGCTCTGCGTCGAAGTTGGTGTCGAGTTGGTTTAGGACTAGACTTGTGATGTCATCACTAAAGGCAAAGCAGGCATCTTTATTTAATATGTCTGTGTAGTTGAATTTTTTCTTAACGGCTTCTGCGGCTGCAATAACGCGAGTCTGCATGTTTTGGACCATTTTCATATTGGCTTGTTGTAAAACTTGGTAGTACTGATTTTGATATTTTGACATTTCTTGAGAGAGCATTTGG
The DNA here is from genome assembly GCA_030433395.1 of Chlamydiia bacterium. Lineage (GTDB taxonomy): Bacteria > Chlamydiota > Chlamydiia > Chlamydiales > JACKPQ01 > JACKPQ01. Next base: position 5,063 of record JAUILX010000044.1, on the reverse strand, counting down.
AATTTGGTTTTTAGCTCTTGTTCGCCTTCAGGAGATAAGCTATCTAGATGCTCGGAGTCTTGTAGTTTTTCAGATACTTCTTTGAGCTGTTTTTCAGTGTCTTTAACAAGGTCTTCCATTTGAGTGCGCAGTGTTTCAAAGTTTTCTTGTTCTTGCTTTCCAAACTTTGACTTTGATAAGCATTCTGTGAAGTTGACAATGCCAATTTTTTGAGTTTGTTCTTCTTCAGCTGAAGCGATGCTTGTAGAAAGCAGTGCGATGCTAAGAATCCAGGCTAGTTTTTTCATATGTTTGACTCCTTGTGATGATTGTTAAAATTGTGCGCCCATTGAGAAGAAAAAGCCTTGCTCTTGGACTTTTCTCTTTTTGGGATTAATAGGGTATCCATATCCGAAGATGAATGGCATGCGGTTTGCAACTTCGACGCGGGCTCCACCGCCAACTGAGTATTGCATTCTTCCAATGTGGCCTTCGACAATTGAAGCTGCACCACCGTCTACAAAGACGAACAGGTCAAGAAATGGTGGTAGAACGGTGTGTAGGTATTCTACGGATAAAAGTGTTGAGGTTGCGCCACCAAGGGGATCGATGTCGTCTTTGCTACTCTTTGTGTCTTCGCTTATTTCACCTGGAAATGTTGGTCCAATAGAGAATTGCTCATAACCGCGAACAGAGTTTTCTCCGCCCATCATGTAACGTTCTGGCATTGGAAGAAGATCCGGCGTTCCCATGCCAAAGGTTTGCAGGTAGCGAAAATCGAAACGTGATTTAAAGGTCCCACGTGTTCCAATAGGCCAGTAGAATGTATTGAGATAGGCAAATTTTGCAAAGGGAAAGTAGCGGTCATTGGATGAATGGCGACGAACACCGCACATCTCACCCTCTATGAGTGAGCGAAAACCCATACGGGGTTTGTATGGTCGGTCTGTTGAGTCATAAACAAGAGATCCTCCAAATCCAAGAACGATGCCGCTGTTTCTTTCTTGCTGTTCTTTTTCAGTTTCCCAAGACTTTGTTAGCAGATCTTGGCTTTGCTCTACTTGTTGAGGAGTTTGACCTTCTTTTGCTTTGACAGTTGGGATGTCATTATTTACGTCTACAACAGCATTTCTTGCGCGCATTTTCATTGTGCCTGTCCAATTAGCACTAAATGGATAAGATGCAAAAATTGTGCCGCCGCCTGTATCGATATCAAAGTTATCTGAAACGGTTGTGCTGTGTGTGTAGTTAGCTTCAAAACCGATGCGCCAATTGCTGTCTTTAAAATGGGGATCCATCCAGTTGATGGTATATTGGGTGGATTTTTTACCGATTTGGACTTTTGCAGAGGCCATTTCACCACCTCCGCGTAAATTAGAAAGTCCCTTCCAGAAGCTTGTGAGGCCTTTGTGATTGAAGTTATTTTCACTGAGGTCTAATCCACCAAAGACGTTATCAACAGAGCTTGCTCCAAAGAAAAGACTGGCGTTACCGGTCGTTGTTTCTTCCACTTCAATGACTACGTCGCGATAGTTCGGTCCAAGTTCAGAATCGTACTGAGATTTAACTGGGTAAACGTTAACTGATTTAAAATATCCTGTGGATAGGAGGCGGTATTCAGTTGCTTTGAGTTGATTGCTGTTAAAGGTTTCTCCAGGAACTAGTGTATTTTGATGTAAGATGACGCGAGTTTCTGTGCTGGCATTGCCTAGAACGCGGATAAGGCCGACGCGGTACTGCTCGCCTTCTTCAATGTCAAAGTGGACATTGTATAGGGGCTCGTTAGCATCAAGTGCGAGCTGGTAGGTGACATTTGCTTCAATGTGGCCTCTTTGACCATAGAGATCTTTGATATTTTGAACTGTCTGTCTAAGATCTTCTGGTGAGTAGACTGAATCGGGCTTGATAGTCATGATGTCTTCAATTTGGCTATCAGTATAAAGGTGATTGCCGCTGAATGTTACATTACCAAAATAGAATTTTTCTTCGCGTTCTGCGCAAATAAGCACGATTAGGCGAGAAGGGTCTGCAGGATCTTCCTCAAGTTCGATTTGGACTTGCGCGTCTGCGTAACCTTTGTTTTGGAGATAGTTAACAATGATGAGTTTATCGTGGTCGACCATATCGCTACGGTAGACGCCCGTTCCTGTTAGCCAGCTAACAAAGAAGTTGTACTTCTTTGTCACCATCATACTCATGATTTCAGACTGCTCTTTTTTGCTAAAGCCTTTGAATTGTACGCTGCCAACACGCCCGGATCGCCCTTCGTGAATCGTGATTTCAATGTTGATTCCGCTCCCTTCGCTAGCGGGAGTGATTGTGTACGAACCACGTGCTTCAAAATAGCCTTTTTTGACGTAGAGTTCTTTGACTTTCATGAAGGCTTTATTGAAGCTATCGCGATCGAAAATTTCACCTGGTTTAATGCCTAGCTCTTTTTTTAATGAAGATGTTTTGATTTTTTTGTTGCCGACCCACTCGATTTTTTTGATGACAGGTTTTTGCCATACCTTAATGGTGATTAAGACTTGTCCAGAGCGCACTTGTATGTTGGGCTCGATGCGATCGTAATCTTCAGAAAGCATTTTTAAATCATTATCGAAAGTCACTTGGTCAAAAGGGTCTCCCTCTTTTGTTCCCATGCGGGACTTAATGCTTGTTGCATCAAATGGTGCGTCGGGTGTTTCCATGATCAAAGTGATGTTTGAAACGGTTTTGTTTTCAAACGTTTCGGTTGTAGAATAGACTGCAAATAAGGGGGGAGTTGTTATTGTTGTGATCAACAATGCTGCTGCGATTCGATAGATGAGATTGGTTTTCAAAAGGGTTTCCTTTATATCTGAAACATGAGTTGCTCATTATGTCAGAACTGGAAAATTAGAGCAACCCAGATTTAAAAAAATCTGGGTTGTAATCGAATTAGTAACGTCGGTTTCCGCCGCCACCGTTTCTGCTAAAACCGCCACCACCGCCGCTGCGATTTTCTCTAGGACGAGCGACATTAACTGTCAAAGCGCGACCTTGCACTTCTTGCTCGTTTAAAGCCTCAATTGCAGCTTGAGCTTCAGCATCTGATGACATTTCAACAAAGCCAAAGCCTTTTGAGCGCTGTGTATCGCGGTCAACGATAACTTGTGCTGACTCTACAGCTCCATGCTCTTCAAAAAGCTCTTTAAGTTGTGAATCATCAATAGCGTGCGGCAAGTTGCCAACAAATAGTTTTTTTGACATAACAGATCTCCTTTTTGTCATTTCGTTCCCCAGTCTGAATGACGAAAAGACCTTGATCACCGACCAACTTCCTCGAGCATTTCCGAAAGAACACCTCCATTGTACTCTTACGTGCAAAAGCAACGCAAGCATTATTTTTTCTTGGCACAAAAAAATCTCTTAATCATAGAAACTAAAAAATTTAATACTATAAAAAGCTAAAATTTATTACATCCCGATGTGACACATAATATGCTTTAGAGTGGTTGAAAGGATCTCATCGGCACTTTGGGCGCTATCGGGATGGTGAGCCAGGCCGTAGACTTTAAGCTTGGGCTCGGTGCCAGATGGGCGGATGATGATTTTAATATTACCCTCGAGATGAAAACTCAAGATGTTGGCTTGAGATAGGGTGAGTTTTTTCATTTGACCTGTTTGTAAGTTTCGCGATTTCCCTGCTTGGTAATCTTCGATGCAAATCACTTGAATGTTACCAATGGATTTAGGAGGGTCAGCCCGTAGCTCTCCTATTTTTGCAAGCATGTCCTCCATGCCTGACTTGCAGGCGATGTTGACAAGCTTTGATCTGTAGTAGCCATAGCGTTTATAAATAGTCTCAAGCCTGTCGATCAGGGTTTGATTTTCTAATTTGGCATCGAGTGCTACTTCTGCGACTAGACATCCTGCAACGATCCCATCCTTATCTCGTGAGTGTGTTCCGATCAGATACCCATGGGATTCTTCTGCACCAAAGACAAAGGTGTACTCACCTGTTCTTTCCCAAGTGTCGATGAGCGCGCCAATGTATTTAAAGCCAGTTAAAACATCGATGCAGGGGATGTCATAGGTTTTAGCAATGGCTCTTAGTAGGTCTGTTGTGACAATCGATTTGACGATGGCACCATTTGAGGGGAGTGTATCGTGTAGGGCATTTTTCTTTAAGATGTGCTCAGTGCACAGTGTGGCTATTTCATTGCCTGTAAGGAAATGGGGAGCGCCATGGTGCATGACAACTGCACCTAGGCGATCAGCATCAGGGTCGTTTGCAAGCAGCAGATCAGAGCCGGTCTCTTTTAGCTGATTTATTCCGAGCTCAAAAGAGCCCGGGTTTTCTGGATTGGGCGTGTTAGTCGTTGGAAAGTTGCCGTCAGGCTTTTGCTGACTTTGGACGTGGCTTAACTTTATAAATCCCCAACAGTTGAGCGCTTTATCCATTAGCATGCCCCCAACTCCATGCAAGGGTGTATAGATGATTTTTAGCTCGCTGCCGTGGGATTGATTTTGATCAAGGCATTGCTGAAGGGGGTAAATGGCTTTGATGTAGGATTCAACGAGCAGGTCATCAGTTTGTATCAAGCGGGGATCATCAAGATGTCCTATGGTAACTTTAGCAGGGGTTGTGATTGTGCTTACATGCCCTGCGATGTTGCTTGCGTGCGGTTCGATCACCTGCGCTCCATCACCCCAGTAGACTTTATAGCCGTTGTATTCGGGTGGGTTGTGCGATGCTGTGATCATAACGGCTGCGCAGGCGTCTTTTTCGCGGCAGGCAAATGAGATAAAGGGTGTTGGCATGCAGGTTTTGCAAAGCACAACTTCGATGCCGTTTCCAAGAAAAACGCGGGCTGTTTCTTTTGCAAATTCGGGTGAGCTGAGCCGAGAGTCATATCCAATAACAACGCGTTTGGGTACTTTGGTGGGCTGCTCGAGAATATAGTTGGCAAGTCCCTGTGTTGCGTACTGAATAGTGTAAATATTTAAGCAGTTGGTACCTGGGCCAACAACTCCACGCATACCTGCTGTTCCAAAAGAGAGATCTTTGCCAAAGGCGTTGTTTAATTCCTCTTCCGACATCTGTTGGATAGCGCGCTTGG
>JAUILX010000200.1 GCA_030433395.1 Chlamydiia bacterium | reverse complement strand
AATTTATACGTTATGCAAGAGCTTGTCAATCTTTTGAAATTCTGTTATGATGCTTCCTTATGAGAAAAGAGCCGATCATCATTGGAAATTGGAAAATGCATAAAACGCCTGCTGAGGCTGTGGCGTTTATTGAATCGCTTGAATGCAAAGCCCATTTAGCTGTACCCTTTCCAGCCCTGCAAGCAGCTGCTCAAGCTGCAAGCAGAAAAGGCATTGAGATTGGAGCGCAAAATCTATGCGAGCACTCAGCAGGAGCATTTACTGGCGAGGTGTCAGCGGACATGATCGTTGCGTGTGGGGCAAGTTTTGTGCTTGTTGGTCACTCTGAGCGGCGCCATGTTTACGGTGAAAGTGATGAGCTCATTAGTGCTAAGCTCAAGCAGGCGATTCAGGCTAAGCTTACACCTGTGCTGTGCATCGGAGAGACGTTATCAGAGCGAGAACTTGATAAAACCGAAGAGGTTCTTAAAAGACAATTGAGTTTGGGACTAGAAGGTGTTAGCGGCCCGTTTATGATTGCATATGAGCCTGTGTGGGCAATTGGAACTGGCAAGAGCGCAAGTGCCCAAATGGCAGAGCAAGCGCATGTAGCCATCCGCCGCTTTTTAGGAAACAAAGATGTACCAATTCTCTACGGTGGCTCAGTCAATCCGAGCAATGCACAAGAGCTGCTTAAGCAAGACAACATCGATGGAGCCCTAGTGGGCGGAGCATCGCTTGACGTCAAAACATTTACAAGCATCATCAGAGGTTAAGATGGGATTTTTATTTGGATTTTTACTCTTCACATTTTTGGTTGTCGCACTACTGCTTTGCATGATCATCCTAGTGCAAGAGAGCAAAAGTATGGGCCTTGGAGCCTCTTTTGGCGGCGACAGCGGCGAGTCGCTTTTTGGGACGTCGACAGCAGATGTGCTCAAGAAAATGACTGGTTATTTGGCAGCTGCCTTTATGATTTTGTGCGTTGTCCTTTCCCTTTGGACATCCGTAGTCGGGCGCAAACGCAATGTTGTTATTCCGACACCTGTGCAAATTGAGGAGACAGAGGCTCTGCAATGAAGCGAGAGCTTTGCTACTACGGCAACCCTATCCTACGCACGCGCTGCAAAGAGATCACCGATTTTCAAAGTGATGAGATCAAGCAGCTTTTTGAGGATTTGATTGATACAGTGAATTCCAAGCCAAGCCTTGGACTCGCAGCACCCCAGATAGGCTACCCCTACCGCGCCTTTGCAATCACTTACACTGAGCTCGATGATGAAGGGTACCCCATTGTGACCGAGCACCCTAAAATCTACGCCAACCCCAAAATTACACTTCTCGATGACTCTCTTTGGGATCACAGCGAAGGGTGTCTTTCTCTTCCCAGCCTCTCTGTTGATGTCGATCGCCCTTGGAAAATCCGTATTAAGGCGCAAGATGTTCATGGCCAGCATTTTACAGAAGAGCAGCAAGGCTGGATGGCACGTCCACTCCTGCATG
>JAUILX010000043.1 GCA_030433395.1 Chlamydiia bacterium | reverse complement strand
ACGCCATTCATTTTTATCGAGCATAGCGACTATACCGAATGATTCTTCAATGTCTGAGTCCGGTGCCTTGTGATTTACTCTGCAAAACATAAATGGCTTGTAGCAGTTGTCATAACCTTTTCCATAGACTTGGTTACCGAAGATTTCAGGTGAGATTAATTCTCTGTCAGGAATATCTTCTACATATGGTATTTTAGAGTATGAATCACCAATAAACCGCATGAGCTTATGTTCAGGTGATTCAGTAGGGCGACCCTCTGCAAAGCGGTAAAAAGCATTTGAATTAATTACAGGTGTCATTTGTGTTACCTATTTTTAAACTTTAAGGGTGTTGTCTCTTGTGATAAAATAGAGACCAATGCCATGATGATAGCATAAAATGCAGTTAAAGCCCATAGCCTCAAAGGATTCAAAAAATGTTTGGCCTGATTAAAAAGATTTTTGGTACGGCTCAGTCCCGTCTTGTAAAGCGATATTTCAAAATTGTGAAGGAAATCAATGCCGAGGAAGAAAAACTTCAGGCTTTATCTGATGACGAAATTAGAGCTAAAACTGCAGAACTAAAAAAAAGAGTAGCAGATGGCGAGCGTCTTGAAAACCTGCTTGTTGAAGCCTATGCTGTTGTAAAAAATACCTGCCGCAGGCTTTGTGGTAGCGATATCCACGTAAGTGGCTATGAGCAAAAGTGGGATATGATCCCCTACGATGTGCAAATTGTGGGCGCGATTTCAATGTTTCACGGCTCAATTGCTGAGATGCAAACGGGTGAGGGAAAGACGCTGACTGCATCGATGCCTCTTTATTTGTATGCCCTTAGTGGCAAACCTGTTCACTTAGTGACTGTAAACGATTACTTGGCTCAACGTGACTGCGACTGGATCGGCACGGTTTTCCGCTGGCATGGCATGGAAGTGAAAGCCCTTGTCAACAGTGTCGCGCCCCATGAGCGAAAAGAAGTCTATAAAGCCGATATTGTCTATGGAACAGCCTCTGAATTTGGATTTGACTACCTACGTGATAACTCAATGTCTCACGCCAAGGAAGAGCAGGTTCAACGGGGATTTTATTTTTCCATTATCGATGAAGTTGACTCTATTTTAATTGACGAGGCCAGGACTCCGCTGATCATTTCAGGCCCCTCTAACCAATCTCGCCAAATGTACGACCAGTTGCAAGATCCCGTGTCACGCATCGTTCGCAATCAACGCGAGATTAGCAATCGCTTAGCCTCTGAGGCGCGCAAAACGTTTGAAGACTTAGACCTTTTCAACGCAGAAGAGATGCCAAAGCTCTCCAAAGAGCAGCAAAAACTCTCCCATGAGGCTTTTAAAAAGTTTTGGGTTGTTGGTAAAGGCACTCCACGCAATAAGATCTTAAAGCGCATCAAGGAAAATCCAGCTCTTCGCGCTGATCTGGAAAAGTGGGAAACCTACTACCACGCAGATGGCAATAAAGAAGAGCGTTTTGAGCTTCTTGCCCAGCTTTACATGGTGATTGACGAGCGTGCAAGTGACTATGAGCTCACTGATTTGGGAATTAAAAGCTGGGGTGAAATGCTCCAAAGCGATTCCCATAAAGATGACTTTATGATGCTCGATCTTGGACATGAGTACGCTGAAATCGATAAAAACGAAGCGTTTTCTGAAGATGATAAGCTGAAGAAGAAAATCGAGATCCGCGAAGAGGATTCTTTAAGAAAAGAACGCGCCCACAACCTACGCCAATTGCTTAGAGCTCACTTACTAATGGAGCGCGATGTCGATTACATCGTGCAAGAAGGTAAGATCGTCATCATCGATGAGAACACTGGACGCCCACAACCTGGACGCCGTTTTTCAGATGGCCTACATCAAGCTATCGAAGCTAAGGAAAACGTTAAGATTCAACAAGAGACGCAAACTTATGCAACGATCACACTGCAAAACTACTTTCGCATGTACGATCACCTGGCTGGTATGACTGGAACGGCTATGACAGAAGCCGGTGAATTCAAAGAAATTTACGGCCTTCAGGTTTTAGAGATTCCTACTTACAAACCTTGCAAACGCGTTGACTCAGACGACCAGATCTTTATGACAGAACGTGAAAAATACAATGCAATTATCAAAGACATCAAAGAGAAAAATGAGCAAGGCCGGCCTATTCTAATCGGTACAGAATCTGTTGAAGTCTCTGAAAAACTGGCTCGTATTTTGCGTCAAAATAAACTAGAGCACACTGTGCTTAATGCTAAAAATCACGCTCGTGAAGCTGAAATTATCGCCGATGCTGGGAAGAAAGGCTCAATCACTGTCGCCACTAACATGGCTGGACGTGGTACTGATATCAAGTTGAAAGAGGGAGTAAGCGAGTGCGGAGGACTCCACGTTGTTGGCACAACACGCCACCAATCACGCCGTATTGATCGCCAGCTAAGGGGACGCAGCGGCCGTCTTGGAGATCCGGGATCCTCTATCTTTTTTGTTTCCTTTGAAGATGAACTGATGCGCCTTTTCACATCACCTCGCCTAACGCAATTTTTACAGCGCTTTCGTCCCCCTGAAGGAGAGCCTATTTCTGCAGGAGTATTGAACAAATCCATTGAAACCGCTCAAAAACGCATCGAAGGGCGAAATTATTCAATCCGCAAACACACGCTCGAATATGATGATGTCATGAATATGCAACGTCAAGAAGTGTACGCATTCCGCAATGACGTTTTGCACACAGATGACATGGTAGGCCTCAGCTATGAAACGCTTGAAGTCCTTATCAGTTCAATTGCCGAGCATCAAACTCCAGCTGCTTTTAAAGAGTGGATGATTCAAAATTTCCCCGTGACCGTAGAAAACGAATCAACAGATGCAGCCGTTGATGCTGTCATTAATGCGTTCAAACACAAGCTTGATTATCAAGCGCGATTGATCGCTTCTGTGCAAACGCTATCCAAAAAAGACATCAATCCGATTCCTGTCATCCAAGACATTATCCGCAGCTTGATGTTGCATCATATCGATCGCCATTGGCAAGAGCACCTGCTTCACATCGATCACCTAAGAGCAGAAGTTGGCATGCGCGCTGTTGCACAAAGAGATCCATTGATTGAGTTTAAGCATGAAGCTTTTCAACTCTTTTCAGATTTCTCTCAAGACGTTCGCACAGAAATTGCGCACGCTTTGTTTAAATTTGAAATGGCGCCATCACAAAACCCGCAAATACACGACGCTATATTAAAGCTGCAAGCAGAGCAAAAATCTTACTTTCTTGAGCCAGTATCTGTTGATTGAACAACTTGACGGTAGCCGATATAGATGAGCGGTAGCGAAAACAGGCAATAGACAAACCACCGCGATGCATTCCACTGCAGCGTGAGCGTTCCGCTATCAGAAAAGAAAAAGAGCAAAATCCCTAGAGTCAGCAGCTGACTACCGATAGCCAAAAACAAAAGCGGCCAAAGCCCCCCTTTTTTGCTTTCTTCTTCCTCAACGGCCGGTGCTGCTTGTGGTGTCTCATCTGCTACGTATGAAGACAATAAAGAACTCTTTTCTTCAGGGAAAACTGGTGATTTTTCTTCGAGAGGAGGCAAAGCGGGTTCTACTTCGCGTGGTTTAGAGTAGGGAGGCTTGTAAAGAGATGCTAAGCTATCTTCTAGGCTTTGATGACGAAACAAAGGATTGTCACTTATTTGCTCTTCTTCCTTTTCTGTCTCTAGCCCAAAACCTGGAAGGCTCTCTTGGCCATCGCTTTCAAAATCAAATTTCATATTACGTTACCTCTTGTCGTCAGAATAGCTGAAGTAGCCTAAATCTCGCAAGTAAGTTACAATAAGAAAATCAATCCACCTCACAAAGAAAAAATTAATTGGAGTGAAAAATGACAAAAGAGAAGCAAAAATTTGATTTAGTCGTCATTGGCGCTGGACCCGGTGGTTATGTCGCAGCTATCCGGGCTGCACAAGCTGGCAAGTCGGTTGCCCTCATCGAAAAAAATCAATTGGGCGGTACTTGCTTAAATGTTGGCTGCATTCCAACTAAAACGCTTCTTGCTAATACTGCTGTTTTGCAAAAAGTGCGCCATGCACAGGATTTTGGAATTAAAACTGGGTCTGTTTCATTTAACTACGCCCAGATGAAAACTCGCAAAGATAAAGTTGTGGGCGATATCCGCAAAAGTTTGGGTGGATTAATTGCCTCAAATAAAATCACTGTGATTCAAGGGCATGCTGAATTTCAAACACCTCGCGAAATCAAAGTCAGCGGTGAAGAAAGGCAAGTCATCATTGCTGATAAAACCATCATTGCAACAGGCTCTGAACCTTTTGATATCCCAGCTTTCCCCTGCGACCATAAACGCATTATAAACTCTACTTCAGCGCTAGAGCTCACGAAGCTACCAAAATCAATTGCTGTTATTGGTGGCGGATACATTGGCTGTGAATTTGCATCCCTGTTTGCCGAGCTCGATGTTAAGGTTACAATTTTTGAAGCTCTGCCAGCGATTGTGATTGCACAAGGCAAGACCATTTCCGATGCATTAACCAGTGCATTTAAAAACAAAGGTATTGATATTCAGTGCGGCGTAAAAGTAGCTGGCATTGATAAAACTAAAGATGGCGTCAGCGTCAAATTAGAAGGCGGACAAAGCTCAGAGTTTGACTTAAGCTTAATTTCTGTGGGCCGCAAAATCAAGACAGATGGGCTCGGGCTCAATAAAGCAGGTGTTGTAACGGGTGATCGGGGTGAAATTCTTGTAAACGAGCAGATGGAAACAAATACCTCTGGCATTTATGCGATCGGCGATGTTACAGGCAAAGCGATGCTCGCCCACGTAGCAAGCCATCAAGCAATTGTCGCAGCAGATCACGCTATCGGCAAGGAAGGAGTCATGCATTATCACGCAGTTCCAGCTGTGATTTTCACCTCTCCCGAAATTGCAACTGTAGGGATGACTCTTGAGGAAGCAAAAGAAGCTGGTTATGCAGCAACTGTAGGCCAGTTTCCCTTTCAAGCGCTTGGAAAATCCTTAGCAGCACAAGAAACCGAAGGGTTTGCCCAAGTGATCATCGACCGCAATACGCAGGCGATTTTAGGTGCACAAGTTGTAGGTCATGAAGCTTCGGCACTCATTGCAGAGATGGCCATTGCTATCAATAACGAGCTCACACTAGAGAGCATCACTGAAACCATCCATGCACATCCCACTGTGGCTGAAGCATGGCTTGAAGCAGCATTAATTGCTGCAGAAACACCCATTCACTTCCCACCGAGGAGACGATGAGCGAGCAACTCTTTGATGTGCGCCCAACAGCGCAAGCCAAGCGGCTAAACAAACTTCCTAAAAATCCAGAAAATGCTGAAAAAGGACGTTTTCCTTCTTGGCTGCACCGTAAGTTGCCACGGGGAAGCAACCTGTTTAAAACAAACGAAATTGTGGAAAAATACAAGCTTAACACTGTTTGCGAAGAGGCCAAGTGCCCAAACCGTTTAGAATGCTACTCGAAAAAGACCGCTACATTTCTAGCCCTTGGAAAAGAGTGCACACGCGCATGTGGTTTTTGCGATATCGACTTTGCAAAGCAGCCAAAACCTTTAGAGGCAGATGAACCTCTACGCATTGCCAAATCTGCTAAAGATCTAGGCCTGAAACACGTTGTCATTACTATGGTCGCTCGGGACGATCTGCCCGATCAAGGCGCCAGTCAAATTGCAAAAATCTTAAAGGCTATCCGCCAAGAAAGCCCTAGCTGCACAACCGAGGTGCTCACATCTGATTTCAATGGGAAAATGGAGTCGTTAGACATCATATTAGATGCCGCACCAGAAGTTTTTAATCATAACATTGAAACGGTAAGAGCTTTAACCCCTAGAGTTCGCCATGTCGCAACCTATGAGCGCACATTGAGTGTGCTGCGCCATGCAAAGGCGTCAAACAAATCTCGTTTTGTCAAATCAGGCTTAATGCTTGGCCTTGGAGAGACTCAGCCCCAAGTTCACGAATCATTGCGCGATTTAAAAGATGCTGGCTGCGATATTGTGACAATTGGCCAATATTTGCAAGCCGATCGAGGCAAGCTGGTTGTTAAATCCTTTGTCACACCAGAAGAATTTGCAGCCTATAGGGATTATGGGCAAAGCATCGGCATAAAAAATGTTTATAGCGGCCCCTTTGTGCGCAGCAGTTATAACGCTAACCTATTGATGGAACAAACGCCCCAATGAACACACAAATCCCCTTGCTTGATGCTGTTGACTTAGAGATCTTGATGCATCGCGATGCACACTTTGGCGGGCATTTTGACGTCATGATTGAATATTATGACAAAGATGGCATCGGCGTGCAGCCGGATTTTGATACTAAGAGAATCCGCGAGCTAGGCCATATTGAAAAAGAAACAGAGGGAGATCTCTCTGATTTAGTTTTGCCAAATGCTGCGCGCGTTCAAATCGAGAGATCTAAGCAACTTTACCTCGATTTACGCGAGGTGCATGAAAAGATCGATCCTAATCACCATGCATTGATCTTTAGCAATCTCATCCTTAGCGAAGAAGAGTATCCCAAGCAAGAAATTGCCGATATTATCGCAGAAGGAAACGAGATGGTACCACTACTCATCGACTTGATCAGCAGCGATTCCTTTTACGACCCACTCTTCCCAGGTTATGGGCGTGCGCCTACTTTTGCGGCTCATTGCTTAGCAGAGCTCGGTGATCCTATGGCCATTCATGCCCTGTTCAACGCTATGGGGCAAGAAAACTTCTTCACTGATGAGGCCATGATCAAAGCTCTAAGATCCTTTGGAGACAAAGCAAAGCAATTCTTGCTCAAAGCCTTAAAGCATCAACCTCTTTCGAAAAATAATGAGCATGCAGCCATTGCCCTTATGGAATTTAGCAATGAACCAGATGTTGCATCTGCGTGTTTAGAACTTCTTCCAGAAGCTTTTTCACATCCCGTATTAGCAACATACCTTATTTTTGGATGTAGTACCCTTGCGGAAGAAACAGAACGTCAACGCTTTAAAGAGATTACACAAAACACACCATCAAACTTAACTCACGAAATTAACTCAATAATTAAATCATGGAATTAATTGCCTATTGATTGGCCTTTGTTGTTGGTTTATTTGAATAATTAACAGCAAAGTGATTAATATGCGCAGAAACCCATTAAAAGATGAGCGCGAGCAACTCAATGACCGTGTAGCAGCTATCGTACTTGCAGGGGGAGAAGGCAAGCGCTTATATCCTCTAACGCAATCGCGCTGTAAACCGGCTGTCTCCTTTGGAGGTTGCTACCGCCTCATCGACGTTCCAATTTCTAACGCTCTAAATGCGAGGCTGCGTCACGTCTTTGTACTCACCCAGTATCTTGCAAATTTTCTTCATCAGCACATTGCAGAAACCTACCGTGCAGATCCCTATCAAGGAACCATTATCGAAGTGCTCAGCCCAGAAGAAAAAGACGGAAAAAAGATTTGGTATCAAGGAACAGCCGACTCAGTGCGCAAAAATCTTAAGCACTTGCTCAAATACCCCATAGACTATTTTCTCATCCTATCTGGCGATCAGTTATACAACATGGACTTGCATAATCTTTTAGCTTTTGCAAAACAGGCCGATGCTGATCTAACCGTCGCAACATTACCAGTTAGTAAGGATGACGCCCCTCGAATGGGCTTAATGCAAATTGATGAACATCAAAAAATTTGTGATTTTGTTGAAAAACCCACCGATCCAAAAATCTTAGACCAATTTAAGATGCCCGATGAAGATAATTATCTTGCCTCAATGGGAATCTACGTCTTTAAAAGAGCAGCTCTTGAAAAGATCCTTTTAGAAACTGACGGCAATGACTTTGGAAAAAACCTCATTCCAGCCCAGATCAAAAAAGGCAACACCTATGCCTACCTTTACAGCGGGTATTGGGAAGATATTGGCACCATTGC
>JAUILX010000042.1 GCA_030433395.1 Chlamydiia bacterium | reverse complement strand
CTGAGCGCGTAACAGTGCAAAGTCTAAAAGTGGTACGCCTCGATGCTGAAAAAGGCATCGTCGTTGTTAAGGGAGCTATTCCTGGCAGCAAAGGATCATCGGTCACCATCAGTAAAGCAGTAAAGAAGCAAAAGTAGGAGCGATTAACAAGTGGCAACGCTAAAAAAATACGACATCGAAGGCAATGAGACTGGTGAAGTTTCAATCGAAGATCGCCTGCTTGAAGGCAAGTGTCATCCTCAGCTCGTCAAAGACTACATCGTAGCTTTGCTCGGCAATCAACGACAGTGGTCAGCAAACACAAAAGGGCGAAAAGAAGTTAAATGTACAGGGAAGAAGCCTCATCCTCAGAAAGGAACAGGTCGTGCTCGTCAAGGATACTTGGCAGCGCCGCAATTCCGGGGTGGTGGAGTTGTTTTTGGTCCTAAACCAAAGCCTTTATCTGTACGTGTGCATATCAATCAAAAAGAAAAACGAGCAGCAATCAAAGCGCTACTAGTTGAAAAAATCCAAAATGGTCAAATCAGCGTTTTGCAGATGCCTAAGATGGAAGCTCCAAAGACAAAAGCTGTCGTGAGCTTCTTAGAAAAGCGAGCGTGCGTAGATAAACGAGTTCTATTTTTAGGTCAAATGGCTGAAGATGAAAATGCGCTACATAAAAGCATTCACAATATACAAAAAGTTTTTTACGGCAAAGCCGATTGCGTCAATGGTTATGACATTATGAATAGCCAACAGATCGTCATCATGGAAAGCGCCATCGAAGACTTTATAAACGTATTAGGAGAAAGACGTCATGCAAACGCGTAAAAGCCCTTATCAAATCATCAAAGAGCGTTACGTCACAGAAAAGGCGCAAGTTCTCCAAAATTTAGCTACAGCTACAAACAATAAAAGTTTAAGCAAATGCGATAAGCCTAAGTATGTTTTCTTAGTTGAAACATCAGCAAACAAGGCAGAGATTAAAGCCGCAGTTGAAGAGATCTACGCAAAGAAAAAGATTTCAGTCAAATCGGTAAACACAATAAATATCCATCCTAAAAAGCGCGTTGTGCGTGGAAGAAAGGGATTTAAAAGCGGCTTTAAAAAAGCTATAGTAACCCTTGCTCCTGGCAACACCATCGATTAACGGAGATAACCATGGCAATGAAAAAATTTCGCCCGATTACACCGGGTCAGCGTAATCTTGTTCTTTCTAAAAACGAGCAATTAACTCGCAACGTAAAACCTTGCAAGAAGCTCTTAGAGCCAAAAAAGCGCACTGGAGGCCGCAACCACAATGGGCACATTACATGCCGTCACCGTGGTGGTGGACACAAGCGTCACTATAGACTCATAGATTTTAAGCGAGACAAAGATGGAGTGAAAGCAAAAGTAGCCTCTATAGAATACGATCCAAACAGATCAGCGCACATTGCGCTATTGCACTACATTGATGGAGAAAAACGCTATATCATCGCTCCAGCTGGTTTAACAGCAGGACAGACAGTGCAATCTGGCAAAGAAGCACCATTTGAAGTCGGTAACAGCATGCCATTAATCAATATGCCGCTTGGATCAGTTGTCCATAACATTGAACTATATCCAGGTCGAGGCGCCGCACTAGTACGCTCAGCTGGACTATCGGCTCAGCTAATGGCAAGAGCTGGTGGTTATGCAACAGTTAAGATGCCATCTGGTGAAGTCCGCATGGTTAAAGACAGCTGCAGAGCGACCTTTGGTGCAGTTTCAAATGCAGAAGAGTCACTTCGAGTAGAAGGTAAAGCTGGCCGCATGCGCTGGAAAGGATTTCGCCCAACTGTTCGCGGTACGGCCATGAACCCTTGCGACCACCCTCACGGTGGTGGTGAAGGTCGCCATAACGGCTACACACCACAAACGCCATGGGCATTGCAAACAAAAGGTAAGCGCACACGCGCTAAAAACAAAACCACTAATCAGTGGATTGTAAAAAGACGTAGGAAATAAGCATGGGAAGATCACTTAGAAAAGGACCATTTGTAGACAACTCAGTCCTGAAAAAACTAAAGCGAATGAAAGAGTCAGGAAACAAAGAAACCATTAAAACATGGTCTAGACGCTCAATGATCATTCCGGAGATGGTTGGTCACACATTTGATGTACATGCAGGACGTAAATTTTACGGAGTATTCATAACTGAAAATATGGTAGGCCATAGGCTCGGCGAGTTTTCTCCAACAAGACAATTTAAAGGACACCCGGTAAAGAAATAATGAAACAGGGACTAGCAAAAACAAAATATGTACGCATCGCGCCGCGCAAAGCACGCCTTGCTGCAGGTCTGATTCGCGGCAAAAAAGTCGTTGAGGCCATGACTCAGCTTACCTTTTGTAATCTAAAAGGTGGCAAATTACTGAAGAAAACTCTGATGAGTGCTATTGCCAATGCAGAAACACAGAAAGGCGCCACGCGCGAAAATCTAGTTGTTTCAGAAGTGCGAGTCGATGAAGGGCCGACAATGAAAAGAGCTAAATCAGGCTGCCGAGGACGTCGCTTTCCTATCATGAAACGTATGAGCCATTTCACTGTGGTCGTTGCATCAAAGGAGCAAGAATAATGGGACAAAAGACATCGCCAAAAGGATTTAGACTCCTCATGCGTAAAGATTGGCTTTCAACCTGGTATGCAACTAAGAAAGAATATGGCAAACAGGTAGCAGCTGATGAAGAAGTGCGCAAATTTCTAGCTAAAAAGCCCTCATGTGTTGGAGCATCTAGCTTTGTCATCAAGCGAATGAGCGATAAAATTGAAGTGACTATTCACACATCACGCCCTGGACTTGTTATCGGCAAAAAAGGCGCAGAAATCGACATTCTGAAAAAAGAACTAAAAGCGCTTACAAACAAAGATGTATGGGTAGAAGTTGTAGAGATCAAGCGCCCAGATTTGGACGCGAAACTCGTCGCAGACTCAATTGCAAAACAGTTAGAAAGGCGCATTTCTTACAGAAAGGCTTTGAAAAAAGCCATTCAATCAAGCATGGATGCAGGCGCAGCTGGCATTAAAGTTCAAGTCGCTGGACGCGTTGGAGGAGCAGAGATTGCCCGTACAGAATGGTATAAAGATGGCAGCGTTCCATTACACACCTTGCGTGCAGATATAGACTATGCAACAGGTCGAGCAGAAACGACCTACGGCTCACTAGGAGTCAAAGTTTGGATTAACCGCGGCGAAAAATCGGCATAAGAGGAGACAACGACAATGGCATTACTTCCTAAACGCACAAAATTCCGCAAACAGCAAAAAGGCAGCCTTAGAGGCAATAGCAAAGCTGGAAACTTCGTTACCTTTGGTGACTTTGGCATGCAGGCCCTAGATCGGGGACGTTTGACTGGTCAGCAAATTGAAGCTTGCCGTATTGCAATTAATCGCTACTTTCAGCGTCGCGGAAAAACATGGATTCGTGTTTTCCCAGACAAACCAATTAGCAGTAAGCCTGCTGAGACACGTATGGGTAAAGGAAAGGGATCCCCTGACCACTGGGTCGCACAAGTTAGACCAGGTCGCATCCTCTTTGAAGTTGGAAACGTTTCAAGAGAAGATGCACAAAACGCCCTGCGAAGAGCAGCAGCAAAAATATCAATTAAAACGCGTTTTGTAGAGCGTGTGGAGCAAGTATCATGAGTAAAGCAAGCGCCTATAGAGAGCAAAGCATCGAAGAACTAGAAGCAAAAGAATCTGAGCTTCTAAAACAGATGTTCGAGATGAAATGCCAACTAAGTCTTGAAAAAAAGATTGATAAACCCCATCTTCTACGTGAACACAGAAGAGAGCGTGCTCGTATACTAACCATCCTGAGCGAAAAGAAGGTAAGCTAAAATGACAAGAGAAAATACAAGAAAGGTACGAGAAGGCGTAGTCCTTTCAAACAAGATGGAAAAGACCGTAACAGTTCGTGTTGATCGTCGCATGCCACATCCTCGTTATGGAAAAGTTATTGTTCGCAGCAAAAAGTACTACGTACACACTGACAAACCGCTAGAGATTGGCGCTAAAGTAAAAATAGAAGAAACAAGACCACTATCAAAACTCAAACGTTGGCGCGTTGTTGAGTCTGCGTAAATAAGGAATAAGGAAGCTAGAAGATGTTACAACAAGAAAGCGATCTACAAGTAGCTGACAACACAGGCGCTAAGCGCGTGCGCTGCATCAAAGTCTTAAAAGGCTCAAAAAGGCGTTATGCCCGCGTTGGTGATGTCATTGTTTGTTCTGTAAAAGACGTTGAGCCCAAAGGCTCCGTCAAAAAAGGTGAAGTTGTTAAAGCAGTGATTGTTCGCTCAAAGCGATACATCAAGCGACCAGATGGATCCTACCTAAGGTTTTACGATAACAGCTGTGTTATCATTGATGATAAGCTTAATCCTAAAGGAACACGTATCTTTGGCCCAGTAGCTAGAGAAGTTCGTGATGAAGGCTTTATTAAAATTAGCTCACTAGCTCCAGAGGTGGTGTAAATATGACTCAGAAATGGATTAATCAAGGCGATCACGTCAAAGTGATCACAGGTAATGACAAAGGGACTGTAGGCAAGGTCATTGTGCGCGCTAAAAACCGCATCGTTGTTGAAGGTGTTAACATCAGAAAGCGACATGCACCTGCACAAGGTGAGCAACAGAAAGAAGGTGGCAACATCATCGAAATGGAACGCCCCATTCATATCTCTAACGTTGCACTGACTGACGCTGATGGCAACAAAATCAAGCTAACGGTTAAAACCGATGGCGAAAAGAAAGACCTTGTCTATGACAAAGGCGGAAAAGAAACTGTGTTTCGAACATTGAGGAAATAAAGATGTCTAGGCTTAAAAAACGTTATAACGAAGAAATTAAGAAAACGCTCACGACTAAGTTCAACTATAAAAATGCAATGCTAGTTCCGCAGATGCGCAAGGTCATTATCAGCATGGGACTTGCTGAAGCATCAAAAGATAAGAATGCGATGCAAGACTGCTTTAATGAGCTCATGGTGCTGGCTGGCCAAAAGCCTGTCTTCACAAAATCTCGCAAAGCGGTTTCAAACTTCAAGCTTCGCGAAGATCAGCCAATTGGCCTAAAAGTCACTTTGCGTGGAAAGCGTATGTATGACTTTATTGACCGCTTTACGAACATCGTATCACCTCGAATCCGTGACTTTCGTGGATTTAAGACAAAGTGTGATGGCCGTGGTTCTTACAGTTTAGGGCTTGATGACCAACAAATTTATCCAGAAATCAATCTTGATGCTGTCAAACGCACTCAGGGGATGAACATAGCCTTTGTAACAAATGCAAAATCAGACGAAGAATGCTTTGAGCTACTCAAAGAACTAGGGATGCCTTTTAAAAAGGAAGGAGAATAATACCATGCACGATACCATTGCAGACATGCTCACACGCATTCGAAACGCACTAATGGCAAAACACCGTTATGTTGACATCCACAAGAGTAAAATGAATCGTGAGCTAGCACGAGTGCTTGAAGACAAAGGTTTTATTGCGAAGACACTAGTTGATGACAAAAAATACTATTTTCGGCTATTTTTAAAATACGATAATCGAGCGCCGATCATCCACGGGCTGAAACGCATCTCAAAACCTTCAAGACGCATTTACGTGAAATCGGAAAAAATTCCACGTATTTTAGACGGATTGGGCGTAGCTATCGTTTCAACTCCAAAGGGAATTTTGGATGGAGAAACAGCGCGTAAAGAAGGCTGTGGTGGAGAGCTGCTTTGCAGCGTTTGGTAAACGAAAAGGATAAGGAATTAAGGAAAGATGTCACGCTTAGCAAAAAAACCCCTAGAACTACCACAAGGTACAGAACTTAACTTTAGCAACGGTCTTGTGACAGTAAAGGGAGCAAAGGGTCAACTTAAACAAGATACTATGCCTGGCATAGTAGTCAAACAAGAAGAGAAAAATATATGGGTATCTCTTGATGAAAAAATACACATCAAAAAGCCCTTTTTAGGATTGTATCTAAGTTTGATTAAAAATATGATCGAGGGCGTCAGTAAAGGGTTTGAAAAGAAACTCCAACTCATTGGTGTTGGTTACAGAGCTGCCGTTTCTGGTAATAGCCTAGATTTAAAAGTTGGCTATTCACATCCAACACTACTAACCATTCCAGAAGGCATCGAAGTCAAAGTTGAAAAAAGCGTAGCAATTAGCGTTACAGGCATTGATAAGCGAGCAGTTGGTCAGTTTGCAGCTGACATTCGCGCAGTTCGGCCTCCAGAGCCCTACAAAGGCAAGGGCATACGCTATATTGACGAGTTTGTCCGTAAGAAAGCCGGTAAAGCAGCGAAAGGAGCATAAAGCAATGCAAAGCGAAACAAAGAATACTATCAACCGTGCTAAAAAGCGCAAAATGCGCATCCGAAAAAACCTACAAGGAACTGCTGTGAAGCCCCGTTTGAGCGTATTTCGTTCAAATCAAAACGTTTCTGTTCAAGCTATTGACGATGTCAATGGTGTGACCCTGGCTGGAATTGGCACATACGACAAAGAAATCAAAGCAGTCAAAAAAGGCAAAACGCAAAAAGAACTATCCGCACTTGTCGGAGTTAAAATTGCTGAAAAACTAAAAGAAAAAAAGATCGAAACAGTCGTGTTCGATCGCGGTGAGTATAAATACCATGGCATCGTTGCAGCTCTTGCTGATGCTGTGAGAGAAGCCGGAATCAAGCTATAAACGAAGTGATATAAAAAAATGGCAGAACAACGTAAAAGCAGACCAAAAGTAGAAAAAGAAAAAAACAGCGATTTTGAAGAAAAAGTCCTGTACATCAACCGCTGTTCAAAGGTTGTGAAAGGTGGGCGCAAGTTTAGCTTTTCAGCACTTATATTAGTAGGTGATCGAAAAGGACAAATTGGCGTTGGATTCGCCAAAGCTAATGAAGTTGCAGATGCTATCCGTAAGGGATCTGAGTGTGCACGTAAAAACCTGTTTTCATTCGAGCTTCAAGGAGACACTATACCTCACGAAGTTTGCATTAAATGGGATGGTGCTCAAGTCATGCTAAAACCGGCTCGTGAAGGTACAGGTGTGATTGCAGGTTCTCATATACGCTCTGTTTTAGAAGCAGGAGGCGTAAAAAACGTCGTAGCAAAAAGTCTTGGCTGCAACAACGCCAAAAACCAAGTCATTGCAGCTTGTAAAGCTCTACAATCTTTAAGATCACGCTCGAGCGCTTTAGCCCTAAGAGGAGAAAATGTTTAATTTACACACACTTAAAAACACATCGAGGCCCCATAAGCGCACTAAGCGCGTAGGCCGTGGCGTTGGATCCAAAATGGGTAAAACATCTGGTCGAGGAGAAAAAGGTGCTAAGGCACGTTCTGGTTACAAACGTCGCACAGGTCAAGAAGGTGGTCAAGCGCCTTTATATACCAAATTGCCAACACGTGGATTTACCAGGGGTCGCTGGATCAAAGAATCCATCGCCATTAACTTAGGAAGAATTGATGCTGCTTATGAAGACGGCGAAACCGTTAATCATGCAACTCTAATTGACAAAGGTCTAGCGCCACGTCAAGTTCCAGGTGGTATCAAAATCCTTGGAGATGGGGAACTGACAAAAAAAGTCGTCATTGAAGCGCATCGTTTTTCGAAAAGCGCCTTGACCAAACTGGAAAAAAGCCCAGCAGAACATAAGACGATAAAGGCCTAGGAGCTGTAATGATCGGTACCCTTCGGAAGATTTTCTCGATCCCGGACCTAAAGCAGAAAATTTTATACACCATCTTAATGTTGGCACTGTGCAGACTAGGACGCTTTATTCCAGTTCCTGGAATCAATGCCGAAGAGGCTCTTAAAGTTTTTCAATCAGCAACTGGAGGGGGTCAAAACCTCTTTCAGCTAATGGATGTCTTTTCAGGCGGAGCCTTTGCTCAGATGACAATTTTTGCACTTTCTGTAATGCCCTACATTTCTGCATCCATTGTAATGCAGCTTTTTA
>JAUILX010000199.1 GCA_030433395.1 Chlamydiia bacterium | reverse complement strand
AGCTTGCAAAAGAGACAGATTACATTCCTGCTATGAGACTGATTCTAGGTGAAAATTTCCCTACAGGTCATTACGATAGTTTGACCGAAAGCAAAGCATCTGTGCAATCATCGGGCGCAGGCATTTATGCAACAACAATTGGCTTTAATATCAGCAAGCTGTTTTGGTGGGAGGCATTGCATCCCATTCGTATGCGCTTATCTACACAATATGTCATTCCAAACGGTGATGCCCATGTTAGCGGCTTTAATGCCTACGGCGGCGGTCATGGCACATGCGGGCGAGTCGATGTAGGGCAAACACTCAACGTTGACTATGGTGTCGAGATAAGCCTTACTGAGAAATGGGTTTTTGCAACTGATTTAGCCTACACCTATTCTCAAAAGAGCATCTTTTCTGGCACTCGTGGATCCCTTGACGGCGCACCGGCCGTTACAGGTGGACCCTTGTCTGATAATCTGTCCATAGCGCCAGCTATAGAATACAATCCTGACGATACAGGTGGTTTTATTGGTGGCTTTTGGCTTCCACTGACAGGTCGTAATTCTTCTAACTTCATTTCACTCGTGCTCTCTTACACCAAACTATTTTAGTCATCTAATAACTCTAACGCATCCGTCTACAAGTGTCGATGGTCCTCCACGGCTCGCTGCAATGTGGAGATTCTGAAAACCAGTTCCAAAGCATATTGAAACAAAACAGATGATTCCCAACAGAGCGCGCATAGCCGACTACTAGTTTGTTTTAAGTTTTCGGGGGGTGTAGTCTTTGGAAGATCTTATTGCAATGTTTTTGGACTAAAACCAACGATGGCTTTGTAGCAGGCGAGCAGATGGTCAACACCATTCATGGCAGTGTGGGGTTTGGCTTCTGGAGGTAGACCGTAGAGCTCGGCAATGGTGTCCTTGCTAAGGCCGGTTTTCCAGGGGGTAGGGGATTTGGCCCAGTGCATTGAGGCAAGATCCAACCAGTGATAGGGCCAGCCAAGCTTTTCTTGTGTGTCAATATCAATGAGCTGGGAGAAAAAAGCGCGGTCAAAAGATGGATTTTGGCAGATGTAGACGGCTTTGCCCCGATGAATTGCGTGGGTTTTAAATAGGGTCATGATTTGCTCAGAAGCATCTGCTGGCAGCTGACCTGATTTTAACTTCTCGTGAGTGAATCCATTGATCTTGAGGCTGTCTGGGTTGGCAGCTTGCCAGATTTCCTCACTTTGACAGATGATAGACTGATAGCTGGCGATTTCTTTGCCGGTGCGCATGTTGAGAATGCGAAAAGCTATCTCAAGAATGTGTTGGCTGCGAGGATTGAGACCAGAGGTCTCTGTGTCGAGAAAAATACCAAGCATTAAAATATTTATATGGTAGGATGGGGAATTTAGCAAGGAGGAAATCATGGATGTTAATATTGGCTTAGAGTCGGCTCAGAGGGAAGAAATTGCGGAAATCCTTAAGGTGCTGCTGGCTACGACCTATTCGTTTTATACTAAAA
>JAUILX010000041.1 GCA_030433395.1 Chlamydiia bacterium | reverse complement strand
TCTGCAGCACTAGGCCCCAATAACTACATCCCTTTTTGGGTTTCTATGAGTGTGATGTGGACCTTTAACTTCTTTTTCTTTTTCCACGGAACGCATCGCCTAAAAAAATGGCTCGATCATCCGTAGAGGCAATATGTTTCCTAGTAACATGCCACCCACTTCCCCCGGAAAAATACTACTGAAAGAGTTTTTGGTTCCACTAAGACTAGCGCAAACTGCGCTTGCTAAGCGCTACAGTAAAATTATCTCTGGAAAGCGAAAAATAACATCTTCCATAGCGCAAGATTTAGCAAAATTTTCAAGACTACCCCTGAATTCTGGACTGGTCATTAAGCTTTAATTATTAGTGATTTGGGGGATTTACCCCCTTATTTTTACAATTATCCGTAATTTTTACCCCCTATTTTTTACATATTTTTATAATATTTACCCCCTAAATTCGACACATCTGCTAGAATCGGGATATGAAACGATTAATATTCGATCACTTATTGCGCTGGAAAAATAATCCTAGGCGCATGCCTTTGCTCATTCGTGGAGCTCGTCAGGTTGGAAAAACTTACTCCATCCTCCATTTTGGCAAGACACACTACAGACATGTTCTTCATATCAACTTCGAAAAATCTCCGACTTATAAGCAATGCTTCGAAGATCTAGATCCAAATACCATCCTAAACGCTATTCAAATCCAAGAAAGCGCTTCTATTGATTTTTCAAATACTTTGATTTTTTTAGATGAGATCCAAGAATGCCCTCAAGCCATTACTGCTCTGCGTTATTTTAAAGAGGAACGTCCTGATATTCACATTATTGGGGCGGGATCGCTCTTAGAATTCACATTAAAAAACGAGGATTTCCGAATGCCTGTTGGACGCATTGAATCTAAGTTCATGCACCCAATTTCGTTTGATGAATTTTTGTGGGCTACGGGTCGTGAGCACCTGCAAGCCTATTTTACTCAAACTACGTTAAAAAGCCCCCCGAATGAAGTCTCCCACACTCAAGGACTCAAAGCGCTACGTGAATATTTTGCACTTGGTGGAATGCCAGATGTACTCTCTGCATTTGTTGATTCACAAGACTACCTTTCAGCCCAGCATTTACAACAAGATTTATTACGAGGCTACCGTGACGACTTCGGAAAGTATTCTAAACATACCGATATTGAAGTGCTTGATCAAGTTTATAGTCGCATACCTGGTATTGCTTGCAAATGGTTTAAATATAGCAAAATTGAAAACGGTTTACGCACAGAAAAAGTCAAAATAGCGGTTCAAAACTTGCGTGATGCGGGCTTGGTGAATCAGGTTTTTGCAACTAATGCAAATGGAATTCCCCTTGCAGCCTCTATGAATCACAAAAAGTTTAAGCTCCTATTTATTGATATAGGTCTAATGCAGCGAGCTATGGAAACTGATATCAAAACAATCCTGCGCAAAGATTTAATGCTGATCAATGAAGGTCAACTCTCAGAGCAGTTTGTCGGCCAAGAGCTCTTAAGTTACAACGACCCTAGTGAGAAGCGGGCTCTTTACTTTTGGAACCGTGAAAAAATAGGCAGCTCTGCTGAAGTGGATTACATCACTGTCAATCAATCGCAAATTGTTCCCATCGAAGTTAAATCAAAAGCTGCTGGCCACTTGAAATCTTTGCAACTTTTTCTAAAAGAGCGCGATCTGCCTATTGGCCTCTGCATATCTACAAACCGGTTAAAATTGGTGGGTAATATTCTCTACTTGCCAATGTATATGATTAGCTCACTGCATCGTTTTATCAGTTAAGAACTCTAAGATTTTTGGCATGACTTCCCATTGGGGATTTAAAACATCATGCCCCATTCCATCTACACGCAAGTAGGTCACATCCTGATTTTGTTCTTTTGCTTGTGCTATGAGGCGATCCGTTGAGGGACATTCAAGATCTTTTGTCCCTGCGACAACAAATACAGGGCATTTTAATTGTAAAAAAGCATCCATCTCGCATTGATCCAAGGCATCGGCCCAATAAAGATAAGTCTGCCCATACCAAAATTGATCGCTTACGGGATTGGATTTCATTTGTGCAACGTGCTTTTCATAAGCCTTACGGGTAAATGGCATATCACCGTTACACATCATGTAAAAGTGTCGCCATACTGGCGCTTGGCTAAGTGATTGCCAGATATACTCTTTAAAAGTTTGATCTCCACAGCCTACAAGAGCAACACAGGCTGAAGGCTCGGTATCCTTTGATAACTTGATTGCAATGGGGCCGCCTTCACTGCCACCAAGAATGAATAACTGGCCATTCCA
Organism: Chlamydiia bacterium; assembly: GCA_030433395.1. GTDB lineage: Bacteria > Chlamydiota > Chlamydiia > Chlamydiales > JACKPQ01 > JACKPQ01. The sequence continues at coordinate 5,833 of JAUILX010000041.1, read as the reverse complement.
CGATTCTGGTGGATGCAAACGCAAGTGGTGAACCAACTCGATATGGTCTAATAGTCTTTGTGTTGGTGTATTAAAGGCGTGATATTTTGCAACATCAATGTCATCACCATCAACTCCTCGACGTTCAAGAGTTGTCATTCCAATTGATACCGAGGCAAAGCTATTTCCTATAACCTCATGTAAACGAAGAATACTCTGAGGTCCTGTATTGTCACAATAAGACCCTTCTACAACAAGTACAAGAGGCATGCTCTTTTCAGTGTTTGGAAGATCTACATAATAGGTTAAGGTATCATCTTGCAAATGCATCTCATGGCGGATTGGCTCTGCAAAAAGGAAATAGCCAATCAAGCAAAATAGAAACAGTTTCATGTTAATGAATGGTCTTGCTCGAGGTGCTTTTTAAGGGCTGCAAGAAAGTGACAGCCGTCCATGCCATCAATGACGCGATGGTCAAAGGTACAGGAAATATAGACTTTTTTGCGAATGACAAAATTGTCATCATCTGTTGGCACGACCTTTCGCTCGATAGCGCCAATGCCGATGATAGCTACTTCTGGGTGGCGAATGATTGGTATGCCAATGAGCGTTCCGCCCATGCCAAAGTTTGTCATGGTAATGGTGCCATTTTGCACATCATCTGGATTGAGAGTGTTGGACCGAGCACGGGCTGCAAAATCAGCAACGGATTTTGCTATCTCTGGAATGGATTTCGTATTACTTTCTAGAATCACAGGGACCATGAGCCCTTTTTCAAGACTCACTGCAATACCGATGTTGACAGAGGCATGCTTTGAAAGTGTGCTGCCATCAAAGGTTGCATTGAACATGGGGTATTGGCCTGCTGCAACGCTAATAGCTTTGGCTATCAACGCTGTGATCGTTGGCTTGACGCCGTGCTTCTTGGTAAAAGCCTCTTTTTCTTTTGCAATGAGAGCAAGTGCATCGGTGACATCAACTTCACTTACAAGTGTTGCATGTGGAATTTCTGTTGCTGATTGCACCATTTTATCAGCAATCATCTTGCGCATGCCGCTTAATTGTATTTGCTCAGTTTCACCGGCTTGAATTGCTGGTGCCTGTGTAGGGCTGTAGTTTTCTAAATCTTTTTTGGTGATACGACCGCCAGCCCCTGACCCTTGCATTTTAGCCAATTGATCAACGCCTAAACCTTTTTCTTGAGCTAGACGCAGAACTGAGGGAGAATAAAAACTGCTCATCGAGGCGCCGCAAGTAGTTTTTTGCTCAGCGACTTTGATTTCTGCTTTTGCAATGGGTGCATCAGTTGTAGAAATAACAGCAAGCGGCGCACCTACATCTAATTCGGTGTCAGGCTGTGCAAGAATTTTTTTGACAGTCCCTTTTACAGGCGATGGAATCTCACTATTAACCTTATCAGTGGACACTTCAAGCAAAGGCTCATCTAATGAAATGTGCTCGCCTTCTTTTTTGAACCACTGTACTACAGTGGCGCTCATGATGCTCTCCCCTAACTTAGGGAGTGTAACAGTAAACTCTTCATTGCTCATTCTAGCCAGGTTACCGCATGATACTGTTTTGTATCAATCTGATTTTCGCATTTGGCCACGAAAACGGCTGCAACGGCATCACCTAGGACGTTAACAACGGAAGAAATCATTTCGCGCAGGCGATCGACACCTGCGATAAGGGCAAAGGCCCCAAATGGATCAAGCGGCAGCCCTAAAGCTCCTAAGACCACCGATAGCATAATGAGCCCCGTTCCTGGAATGCCTGCTGCTCCGATGGCAGAAACAAGAGAAACAATAAATAGAATGCAAATTTTTAATACACTAAGCTCTAGCCCATAGGCCTCAGCTATAAAAATGGCTGAAATCGCTTGGCCAATTGCTGCGCCGTTCATATTGATCGTAGAACCAAGTGATAGAACAAAGCCTGAAATATCTTCTGATACACCAAGATGATCGCGTACGCACTCTAAAGACACCGGCAGTGTTGCTGTGCTGCTGTTGGTTGAAAAGGCCAGTACGATGGCATCTTTCATTCCTTTAAAAAAGGGTGCAATTTCAAGGCGTGCAAGCACTCGCAGAGAAACTGTAAAAATCACAAAAATTTGAATCAAACAAGCGATGTAGTTACACGCTAAAAATTTAACAAGTGGTACAACGGCACCAAAACCGGTTGTACCAATTGCAATTGCGATGAGAGAAAAAACACCGTACGGAGCAAAGCGCATGATAAAATGGGTGAGCGTATACATGGTCTCTAAAATGGACTCAATAACGTGTAAAATCGGCTTCCCTTTTTCTCCCGACATCGTAATTGCTACGGCAAACAAAATCGCAAAGACTATGATCTGCAAAATATTGCCTTCTGCAAATGCATGAAAGGGGTTTGATGGGATCAACTTAACAAAAAAATCTAAAAATTGCATCGGCTGAGCGCTCACAACATAATTAGCTGGCAAATCAAAATTTAGTCCTTTACCAGGTTTAAAAATAAAGGCAAGCAAAATTCCAGTTGCAATCGCAATCATGGTGGTGATGATATAGAATCCAATTGTACGAAAACCAATACGACTGAGTTTTTTCGGATCATGCAAATGGCAAATACCACTGACAAGCGATGAAAAAAGCATAATGCCAACGAGCATCTTTAACAAGTTGATAAAAGCTTGCCCAACTGTGTTGAGAAAACCTTTGAAACCTTCTAATTCAGCAACGTCGTAATGATTAAGTAGATATAAAACAATCCCGGTGATCAGACCGAGACCGAGACCGATTAAGATTTTTATCCATAATTTCACGTAGCATCCCCTCAATGTGCTCGTAGCCAAAGGCAAAGTTTAAATCTGCATCAATAACTGTGATGGGGATGTCTATATTTTTTAGCTTTACCCCATCCTTACGTGTACATACAAGTTTTGCACCTGTAGCTTTTGCAAACGCTTTCAGTTCAACCTCGCTAAAGGCTTTGTGATCCCGTTTGGCTTTTGTTGCAACAACGTTTGCGCCAGCTCTTTTAAGGTCTTCAAAAAACCGCTCAGGTTTTCCAAGAGCACAAAAAGCAGCGACATCCTGTCCTTGCAAATTGGGTAGCTCATAATGAGCCCCCACTACAGGCGCACTTGTTATACGCGCCAACTTTCGTAATAGCACGCTGCAATCATTTTTGTCATACGCATCCATAATAACGATCAGGTCGGCACGTTTTAAAGCTCTTGGAGACTCTCGCAAAATCTTTCCATCTAAATCGTTTTTTGAAAGCATTACAATTTCTACATCACGCCTAAGATAGCGATACTGCATGCCATCATCTAAAATAATCACCCGCGCCCCAACAGCTTTTGCAAGCTTGGCGCTTTTCCGACGATTTTTCCCGACAATAACTTTGGGCTGAACGGCTAACCGGGCAAGCATCGCTGGCTCATCACCACAAATCTTTGGATCTACAATAGAACCAATAAGTGTTGGACTCTTGTATTCAAGCTGGCTTTTGTAGCCACGCGTCAGCACAGCAGGTTCATTCAACCGCTCAGCAAGCCATTGAACAAGCGCTGTTTTACCGGAACCACCCGGAGCCAAATTCCCAACGCTAATTACGGGCAGCTCTGAGCGCATCGTCTGAATCCATCCACGATCAATGAGCCAGTTTTTGACTGCTGCACCAGTCCATAGGATCCAATTAATCAAAGAGCACCTTTTCAATCATTTCGATGATGATGTGAATGGCTGCCATATGAGCTTCTTGCACCCGGTCAGAATAAGGAAAGCCCGACACGATCCACTCATGGTCGCAAACGCCTTTAAGCCTCCCTCCAGCTTTTCCCAAAAAGGCAACGGTTGTTAACCCATTTTCTTTTGCAGCATCAACAGCCTGCACCAGGTTTTGCGAATTACCACTCGTTGTCAAAGCAATAAAAATATCGCCTGCAACTCCGTGAGCTTCAACGCCCCTAGAAAAGACGTCATTGTAGCTCGTATCATTTCCAACGCAGCTCATATGGCTAGGATCAGCTAGGGCAATCGCTGGAAGCGCTCTGCGCTTATGTCTAAAATAGCCAGTCATCTCTTCAGCAAAGTGCATTGCATCACACAAGCTGCCACCGTTGCCAGCAATGATGATTTTATTGCCCCGCTTATACCCTTCAGCGATGGCTGTTGCCACCTCTTCAATGAATGGTTTGGCCCCCTTTAAGGCTTGGGCAGCCTCGATGGCTTCATTGACAGAATGAGCAATAGCATTTTGAATGGTGGTAGTCTGAGTCATAACCTTCTCCAATTTTTCATGCCATCATAACAAAAATTGTGATTATCTTGCCCAGGTTTAACAACCCTGCTATACGAAGATCTATGATTAAAAAGGTTTTTTACAGCTTGATTTGTTGCCTTCCGTTTTGTGCTGCCTTTGGACAAACCGACTTTCAACCAAGAGTCACCTTAAAGCACATTGAGGCCGATGGCATCGGTTAAGGGAGTTGATCCGCAACTCGCGTTAACATAACGATACAAAATAACAGCTGGTCAAATAGCAGCCAATCAGGATGCCGACTGAATTTAAATGAAGGAACACATACGATCTTAATCACGAACAATGAATTGAATGGAGATCGCAGAGGGTTTCTCTTTGAATCCTTTGATTCGGTCTCCCAGGTCCAATTTAGCAATAACGTGATCAACAATCCCACGTCAAGAGGCATCTTTCTGAACCACCAACTCAGTGTTCGCCAAGTTTTATTAATTTAACCATTGCAAATAACACCATCAGCAATAGTGGCACAGAAGGCTTTTATGAAAGCCTAAGTTTTAAATCTGCAAGCTCAACTTATACCCTTAGAAATAACACCATCGCTGGATCAGGATCTCATGGAGTGCAATTTAAAACCCTAGGCTCGCAGGCCCCTAGAGGCCTAACCCTTAGACTTGATGCTAATACAATCTCCGGGTCGACAAGCGACGGCATTAACTTTCTTCATAGAACAGGTTTTCTTGTACCAGCCACTTTCAGCAACGTTACAGCAACAAACAACATCATCAATTCAAATGGCGACAATGGCGCCTATTTTCAAGCCTTTGACACTTCATCACCATGCACTCTTAATTTAATATTTAACGATAACACACTCAACGGAAATACAAGCACTGGGTTTGTTGCAGAACAAACGAATACAGACGCTGCGATGTGCTTGCAACTACGAGAAAACACGTCAAGCGCAGATGGGGGCTCGCCAGACTTTAGCCTTCAATCCCCTGCCCCTCCATCCCTTGCTAGCGTACAAGCAGAAAACACCGGCACGATTTCTACATCTGGAACAATCACCTTTGTCCCGATTGGTGGATGCCCATAACCGACCTGTACAAAATTCATGCTAATGAACTATAGTGGCTAATATGCACGTAGCAATTATTGGAGCCTCAGGTCTTGTTGGCCAGGAAATTCACAATCAACTCACTAAAAGAGCATTTGCCTGCTCGCAAATTTCTCTTTACGCTCGCACCTCACGCGGCTCAATCCAAGCTCTAAGCGTAATTGACTGGTCACAAATTGACCTTGCCTTTTTTGCAGCAGGCTCTGCTGTCTCAAAAGAACACATCCCTCATGCCCTAGCTAGTGGCTGCAAAGTGATCGACAGTAGCAGCCATTTCCGCGGTACAGCTACCTTAATCATTCCTGAGATCAACGGCCATTTGATTTCGACATCGCAGCTTATTGCCTCTCCTAACTGTACAGCCTCCATTGCACTCATGGCTCTTCATCCACTACATGCGCACAGCCCCATTAAACGCATTGTCGCATCCACCTACCAAGCAGCTAGTGGCGGCGGCCACAAAATGATGCAAGCACTCCTCAATAA
>JAUILX010000198.1 GCA_030433395.1 Chlamydiia bacterium | reverse complement strand
TAAAAGAGCGTGGCAGGGCAATTGGTTTGCTCATTGGGATTAGTTCAGTTTTCTTATCTTTGGGCCCATCTGTTGGGGGCTTTTTAACAGAATTTCTATCATGGAGATGGATTTTTTGGCTTAACTTGCCCATAGCTACTGCAGGCATAGCCCTTGTGCTCTATTCTGTTCCACATAACGACGATTTATCAGAAGAAAAGTTCGATGTGCCTGGATTTATTACATTTTCAGCTGCCTTGGCGACACTAACTATTGCTCTTATGCAAGGGCGCGCATGGGGCTGGGGATCACCTGTGATTGTCTTGCTTCTTATCATGTCAGTGCTTTTCTTCTTCCTGCTCTATGTCACCGATCGGATAGCAAAGTATCCTTTTATTGACTTTAAGCTCTATAAAAATAGAGTCTATTTAGGTGGAAGCTTTATCGTGTTTATGGTGCAATTTTTGTTGATGATTTCAGTTTTTTGGCCTATTTTTTTTCAAAAAGCCTTGCATCTATCACCTCTACAAGCTGGCGCCGCAACCTTGTTTTCGACAATTCCTGTGATCTTTTCTGCACCTTTATCTGGTTGGATTCAAGATCGTTTCGGTCCTCGCCTGCCAATTCTAATTGGCTTTGCTCTCGCATCTTTCTGCCTGGGTTGGTTCGCAATCTTTCTTCAATATGATAGTGTAATAAATCTTATTCCTGGTCTGTTCTTTTATGGCATTAGCATGGCTCTTATCATGACCCCAAATAGTACCGCAACGCTTGCTATTTTACCGCCTCGAAAGCGAGGCCTGGGCTCTGGAATGTTTTATACTGCTCGCTACACAGGTGGCGCTCTTGGTATCGCGCTTTTTGGGTCGATGATAATCAACGTGCGCCACTTTAATTTTGCATCTCGGATTGCAGAGAATTCTGCTACTGCCAATCTTTCTCCTAAGATTTTCTGGGGGCTCATGGTTAATAAATCTGATGCTGTAGCAGAGCTCAATGCTCTAGCACCCAATCTTCAGTCTTTTGTTCGTTCAGCATTTTACGACTCATACCATTTTGCCTTCGTTGTCACCCATCTTTTTGCACTCTCTATTGCCATCATCGCTCTTGTCATCACCCACTTTACCTACGAAAGGGAGAAGGGATAATCTTTTGCTGCATTTTGGCCTTGCGGCAATTCCGCCTACCCAAAGGTATGTCGAGAATTGTCGCAAGGCCAAACTATACCAAAGGAGCTTCAAAAAGAGAATCGAAGCAACATTTTCTAGGATTACCTCGTTATTTCCAAAATCGATTCACGCAGTCACTCAAAGAGGTTTTCAGCTGAAGATTATGCTGTTTGTCCTCGCTTACAGCATCAAGTTTAGTCACCTAAGATCCTGTTGCCAGATTGGCTGGCTGCAGGGATCAATCTACAGCGCTTCTCTCCTCGCAAAGGTGGACCCACCTTAGCTCGTCACTCAGCTTGTATCTTGACCCCTTCGCTCACCCCCTCTGGCAAAGTACTTAACCTCAGTTATGGGTTTATATCAATTGTCCTCAGGCATCTAA
>JAUILX010000040.1 GCA_030433395.1 Chlamydiia bacterium | reverse complement strand
GCAGCTTGTAAAAAGCAATGAGAACATCAAGCATTCTGAAACTTTGCTTGCGGCTAAAAAAATTGAGATGGAGCGGCTGAACACATCGCTTAAGGCAACTGAGAATAGAGTTAAAAAGCTTGAGGATGAGTCAAAAGCTAAGCTAGAACAAACTCAAAAAAGCACTGAGGCTCTAGAGACACTGCTCGCAACGCAAAAAGATACGATTGATCAGCTGAATACAAATCTAATTAATAAGCAATATGAACTTGAAAAGGTTCAATCAGAAAGCGAAAAAGCACAAGATGCAAAAGATAAGCTTAGCATTGAGAAAGAAGAGCTAACATCTCAGCTAGAAAGAGATAAAAAAGAAAATGAGCTTCTTCAACAACGACTTTCTGAAACAAGCACTACCGACCATAAAATGATCGATGAGTTAAGAAAAAAGCTTAAAAAAAGCAATGACGGCATCCAACATCAGAAGAATGAGCTTGCAGCTAAAAAAGCTGAGATAGATGAGCTGAATACATCGCTTAAGACAACTGAGGATAGATTTAAAAAGCTTGAGGAAGACCTTAAATCTGCTCGAACTGAAAGAGACAATCTTACAACTGCAAATAATAGGCTACAAGCCCAGCTAGAACAAACTCAAGACAGGATCAAATCTCTAGAAACAGAGCTTGCTAATAAGCAAGTTGAATTACGCACAATCAACAGCAATTCTTCAAGCCTTAAACAGGATTTAGAAACTCTTCAAAGCGAAAGACAAAAAGTAAAAGATAAAGAAACTAAGCTTAAAATTGAGAAAGAAGATCTTAAAAAAACCAACAATCGACTAAAGGCAGAGCTCGAACAGTCTAAAACGGAAAACGAAAAAATTCATAAAGACCTCTTTCTTGCAAAGGCAAATGCTGCTGACCCTAAAGTTATTCAAGATTTGAACGAGAAGCTTAAAAAAAGCGATGATACCATCGAGCTTTGGAAGAGTGCACTTAAAGCCCAAGAAGGTACAATTGCTCAGCTAAATACACAGCTTTCGACGTTTAAACATGAGGTCGAAAAGCTCAATGCTAAAGCTGAGGTAAAAACACGTGAGCACGAGCAGGTTCTTCGCAACTTGAGATTAAGGGAACAAGAGCTTGCAACCCTGCGCGCTCAATCTGCTGAAATGAAAGATGAAATCTCATCTATTATCGCTGCATTAAAAGCAGAGATTGAACGTCTAAAAGTGAAGCCAAAAGACGAAGAAATCATCGAAACTGTTGTTGAACCGGTTGAATCTCCTAAAAAAAGCTCAAACTCAATTGCTGAAAAGATTCAAAACATTAACAACAAAGACTCTTTATACTTAAGCCCAGCAGAAAGTGTACGTCTTGAAGCGAATATGCTTTTTTTGGAGCATCCGATTACAGAAATCACCGATAACACAGTGACGCTTGGTAACAAAACTAAAATCAGCATCCTCGGTAAAAATAGCTCACAGAAAAAATTTGCTGAAGCAATTGTCAGCAGGAATAAGAAGTTCAAAGGAAAAGTTGCACATTTGCGAGGTGTAACGAACATTGATGGTTTTGTTGGAGGGCTTCTCAATAAGAAAGGCGTCAGCGCAAAAGACCTCCTAGTGCAAAACGGAGGCATTGTGCCTAAATTGATGGCTTCTGAATTCCTGTCTAGAAATAATCAGAAGTTTAAAGAATACAACGAGAGCTTAAACGAAATACGCCAAGCTCTCATAGATTTAAAAAACCGTACGAAAATCGAAGTTGTTTCTTAAGCTTTAGCAGCAGGGGCTGTAACTTCTGTGATCGCTGCTTTCAATACTTTGATCTTATTGCCGTCAACCATACTTAAAATAACTGCGTTATCTTCGATTTTTGACACTTCGCCAATAATTCCCATTGCTGTGACTTGGTCGCCTTGCTTTAGACTTGAGCGTTTTGTTTCCATCGCTTTACGGCGCTTTTTCTCTGGGCGCCATAGAATAAAATAGAAAAAGACAACAGCTACCCCAAGCATCATCAGTGTCTGCCATAGGTTTTGATCACGCATTGCGTCTGCTAGTAAAATCATAGGAATTCTCCTGTGTTAAAATTCCTCTTGAGTATAACAGTTTTAGGGCTTTTTAACAAGTAAGGCGATGTTCTCTAGGTGTGGGGTGTGGGGAAACTGATCGACTGGCTGTAAAGTTTTTATTTTGTAATCGTTTAACTGCTCAATATCATCTGCTTGGGTATCTGGATTGCAAGAGATGTATAGAATCTGGTCGGGCTTTAATTCTTTTAGTTGGGCGATGGCTTTTGGCCCAAGCCCTGCTCGAGGGGGATCAATGAGGGCAAGGGCTGGTTTTTTCGGCATCTCTTCGAGTGCAAGGGCCACATCTGATCGAATGAGGTTGAGGTTGGTAATACCATTTAGCTCGATGTTTGTCTCAGCATCGCAAATGGAGTAGGGATTGATCTCAACTGATGTTACGCTCGAAGCGTGTGGGGCAAAGAGGATGCCTAGTGAGGCAACTCCAGCATACAAATCATATACAGGACCCTGAATAGGCAAGCAGAGCTTTAGGGCGCTGTTATAGAGCTTTTCTGCTTGATAGGTATTAGGCTGAAAAAATGCAGCTGGACTAATTGAAAATTTAATAATGCGCCCATCGATGTGGAGCTCTTCTGATAAATGATCTGGTCCTTGGAGGTGGATTTCAAAGAGTTCTGTTGGCTTGCCTGCTATGGCTTGATGGATGTGAAGAAATAATGAGGTCTTTTTACAAAAAAGGGCTTTAAAGGAACTGAGATGACTTTGGGTCAGATCTTCTCTTGCTGCTCCATCAACTGTTAAGATCACCATGCGAGCGCCTGTACGCTTTCCTTCGCGGATTGTTAGGGTGCGCAATGCTCCTGTTTGTTTGTGTGGATGAAATGCGTTTAGGTTGCTATTTTGCCACCATGAGCGCACAGCTTTCAAGGTTTGGGAAAACCATGGTGATACAAGATGACAATGATCGATGTCAACAACGCGCCCTTTTGCAGCTGGCATGTGTAGCCCAAGAAATTTGTTTCTAGCTTTATCTTGTGAAAAGCTAAATTCCATTTTGTTTCGCATCTCAAAGGGTTCATCGCATGGAATAATGGGATTAATGGGATGATTAAATAATGACTGGATGCGATGTTGTTTGAGCAGGAGCTGGGCTGGATAATCGAGTGCCTGGAAGGCGCAGCCACCACAGGTGCCAGCATGCGAGCAGCGAGGCTCTATGCGATCTGGGCTTTTGGTTTCTATTTTTAAGAGACGAGCTTTGCCACGTTTGATTTTTTGAGAGCTTATTTGCTCACCAGGCAGGGCTCCAAACACCTCAAACTCATCTGAGGCGCCCCATCCGCGTTTTGTTAAAGATTTAATTGATAAAGAAAATTCCTCTGCCATAGACAGAGGATTATACCAAGCGGCTTAATTATTTTCTTTTCTTAGTTGCTTTTTTCTTAGCGGCAGTTTTTTTCTTTGCTGGCGCTTTTTTCTTTGTTGCGACTTTGCGCTTTGGTTCTGCTTTTTTCTTGGTAGCTGGTTTTTTCTTAGGTGATGCTTTTTTCTTAGGTAGCGCTTTTTTTGCTTCTTTTACTGATTCTTTTCGGAATACTTTTGCAAGCTTTTCAAGCTTAATTGTACCTGTGCGAACACGCTGAGATGCTGCTCTGTTGCCTCCTACAGCTTTTGCTAAATCTTTTGCAACTTGGGTTAAAGCTTCGCCTAATTTTTTGCTCGTATCTTTCAATGCCATGTTTTTTTCTTCCTCCTGATATTTAAAAAACATTTTGTTTCTTCTTACTTCCATAGAGTTTTTTTTGCAATTATTCAAGTATTTTTTTCACTTGTCTAACATCGGCTTTTTGGATACTCTCCAGACCATGTGGGTTTACTTAAATGATCAGTTTGTTTCAGAGGACAATGCCAAGGTTTCAATTTGCGATTTAGGCTTTATGCGCTCGTTTGGAATTTTTGAGTTTGCACGGGTTTATGATGGAAAAGTTTTTCGCTTAAGTGATCATTTGAGCAGGTTTTTCGCTTCTGCAGAATCTCTTGGACTGAATTCTCCTTTTACAAGCTTAGAGATCAAAGAGCTGTGTCTGCAACTCGTTGAAAAAAATAAAATGGTAAATATGGGCATTAAAATTGTTCTTTCAGCTGGCCTTGGTGATTTTGGCCCAGGTGCAAAACCAACGTTTGCAATTTTACCTGCCAGTCTACGTCCTCCGTCACAATCGTTAAAGGTAATGACACATATTTATGAGCGCTTTTTGCCAAGTTGTAAAACTCTCAATTATCTTCCTGCAATCTTAGCCCGTCAAAAAATGATCAGTTTAGGTTTTGATGAACCGCTGTTTCTTGATTGCAACCGCAATGTTCTAGAGGGCGCAAGGGAAAACTTTTTTGCGGTCAAAGGTGAAAAGTTGATCACTGCAGAGGAAGGTGTCTTAAGTGGTGTCACGCGCGCAGTCGTTTTAGAAATGGCAGATGTCGAGATGCGCACGCTCCCCTACGATGAGCTTAAAGAGTGTGACGGGGCATTTTTCACTTCAACTGTAAGGGAGATTGCTCCCATCACGCAAATCGATGATCTGTATTTTGATGTGCCCCAAGTGATTTGCGATCTTCAGCTCTTGTTTAAAGACAAGGCGTGCTCGATGGAACCACTTGAAACTCCTTTTACTCTTCCTCAATTTCTTTAAAAGGGGTAAAAAACCTTATACCATCTTCAACTTCGCTAAAAGCCACAGGCTCAAATGGGATAAGGACATTACCATTATTGTTTAAATCTGATATGCCGCTAACGTTTAAGTTTAATGACTCAACTTCAAATGCTGCTGGATTTTTAGAGAAGTTAATCAATGCCGATTGATCACTTATCCGGTTGTTCAAAAGCTTTAGCTTTAAATGGCTGTCTGCATGTTGCACTTTAATGATTACATCAGAAAGAAGGATGTCGTTTTCCTGAATAGAAGCTTCAATTAGTCCAGGGGTTTTCCTTGTTCCTGCCAGCAGTAAAATGGCATCATCGAAATGATCACGACCTGTGATGGTGTTCCCTTCGATTAGAAGTTGAGCTGGCCCGCCTACGCTTGTACTTAAGAGGCCAAGGGCTGTACCGTTTGTGTAGATTTTGTTTCTTTGAATCGCAAAAAAACCTTGACCTGATTTCAGTTCACCCATGATTCCTTTTTCGACTTGATTGAGCTCATTTTCTGCAATTGTAAAGCAAGATGCTCCGCCAAAGGCAATTCCAATGCTTGCCCCTTCAATAGAATTTTGGCGAATGGCAACGCGACTTTGATTGACATCATTTACAATAATACCTGCATTTTGCAGATGATTGTTTTCAAAATGCTTAACTCCACTAGGACTTAAGCTTGCATCAATGCCACAACCGATAAGGTTTACGTGACTAATCACAAAATGAGAAGCTTGGCTTGCATCAATACCAACACCTTGGTCTTTCTCAATGTTAACCCCTTTGACTTGGTTGTTGTCCGTAAGGGTAACCACAGCTCCACGAGAGCTTTTTAATGTGGGAATCACCTTAGGAGTGGCAGGATAAAACGTGTCATCTATTAGTAGGTCTGTTCCCGGCCCATGTAAGTGTTGGCCTGACTTAAGAACAATACCCGAATCAAGGTGGCGCGATGTACCATCCCCTGGCAGAATATAAATGGTTTGCCCCTCTGTGCTGTGCTGCTCGGCTAGAGCAAGCGAGTGAAATGGTGCTTCAAATGTCCCAGCGCCCGGCCATGTCATTGTGTTATCGACAAAAATAAGCGACAAGGACTGATGGGAAATAGGATCTTGACCTAGCGCTTTGCGCTTGGTTTGTTTCATTGGGATAATTTCACGACGAATCACTGACTGATTTAAAAAACGCTGGCGCCTGGCTTTAGACGAGCACTCTTGGCCAGAAAAGTATGATTTCCATCGCTTTCCTTTATAAATTAAGGTGTTTGGGCCAAATGGAACACTTAGTCTGATATACCCATTAGTCCTTCCGTGAAAAAGTTTGTCATAGGAAAAGGCTCCACCGATATCAAGGCAATCCAAAATGCGCATATTTAATCGCGCTAAGCCACCAAAACTGTTTCCAAAATTAAACCCAGCAACTTCCTTACGAAACAAATAGTAGGGATCAAGCCCAAAATACAAGTTGATGGGCTCAAAAAAACCACGGATCGGAAAACCGACCTCAGCATTCATTCCTCCATAAGCAGCCGACAGACGCCTTGAAACAATGGCTACGTTATTTTCAAAACCGACAAGACGCGCGGGACCTTTTCTTTCGGTTTCAGCTACTGGAACATATAGGTTAAATCGAAAATCTACGTTGTAATTTAGCGCTTCTAAACCCATGCCCATTTGGTGGGGGGATAGACTTTTTTCCGACCGAAAATCATAGTAACCGTTCACCCCAAATGCCCAGTTTTCTAAGGCCATCAATCGAAATCCTAATCCTAGATTTCCTGCAAAGCGGCCATTGTTAATCAGGTGAACTCTGCCATCTAAAAAGGGTTGAAAGGGTTTTTCCCAGTTTGGAGTTAAAAATCCATCTAGCGACGAATACCCTTCATCATACCCGATGCCTTTACCCTGACGCGTACCAAGGCTAAAACGACACGAAGGACCAAGGACACACTCATCGCCAAGCAATGCGGTGCACATCAAAAAAGTTAATACAAAAACGCGCGTAGACAAATTCTTAAACCTCTACTTTCACAATCGGTTAAAGATACTTAAATTTCAACTTTTTGCAAAAGATTTCCATCCTCTTTATGATGACCTAATGGTTACTTTTGCACAAAGCCCTCGACCTAAACCTTCTTTGTTAGAGCTCCATCTCATAACAATGGGTGAGGTTGTAGACAAATCTATTCCTCACGCAGTCATGCGGATCACATCTATTGGTGCAGCGGCCCTTCTGTCGTATGCGGCTACGCTGCCTGGCATAAAAGCGTGTGGAATTGTTGCAAAAGACTGTTTGCCTTACGGATTGTTACTAGCTTCGTCTCACACCGAAAGCTTTTTATGATCAACATGTGGGCTTTGAGCCAGATCATCGAAGATCGACTGCACCCACAGACACAACATGAAAGCGCTCTGAATAAACACTCAGGTCAAAAACACATCCAGATCAGTGTCATCGTTGCCGCACTGGCCCTTGCTATTTTATCACGCATACCAAGGGTTTACAGCGCCTACGAAGACAGTGAAGATCTTTTTTTTCTTTCTCTTTCCAACCTACCCGACCCTTGGTACTCGCTCATACTATCCATGTATGCCCTTGTGCTCAATCATACCCTTCCCAAAATGTATAGACCGTTGCAAGCTAGCAAAAAAAATTGCAGTCCATCATCGCTGCCCATAAAAAGTCTCTGCAAGATGAGCCTGAAGCATCTGCTCACAAAACGAAACCTAAAATTCGCTCCCGCTTCCTCTTGCTATCCACAAGGCTTAGCCTGTGCAAAAGCGATCAGCATTATCCCTAATGCGCTAGCCTATGGTGCGATCCAGCACACGTGCGAGGCAAACTTTTCACCAACGCCGAGTCTAGCCATACAATCTGTTCCAATTCCAGCCTTCTTTTGCATTGCATCCTCTGTTTTTTTTGAAGTCGTTGAGGCAATAGCAAACTACACGATCAAAAAATATGGATCAGAGCACGCAAAAAGACTCATTCAAACGGATAATCATTTAAAAAATCTCAGCCGCTCAGTTCACAAAACGGCTTTTCGTAACTTTGCCCACTTTTTAAACACATTGGATGAAGATGTCCGAGAAATCTTGTGCGATGGAGCTGTACTAAAGCGCTACCTAAAAAGCAAAACTGTGCCCCACCTCAACTCTGATGCATTTGCTTAGCTATTCAAACGCCAGAGCTCAAAATTGAGGTAGCCGGCAAAGAGAACCCATACTGCATATGGGAGAAGTAAATAGGCACTAAGATGCGAAAAGCGCCTGATTAAATAAATCAGTGCGCAAATCGTTATCCACAAAAGAGCCATCTCGAATAACGCAAAGAGCATCAGCTGTTTGGTAAAAAAAAGATAGGACCACCCCATATTGAGAATTCCGTTTAAAGCAAACAAGACAATCACGCTTTTAAATTCTGGTGGTCTTGGCTTTCTGTTCCAGACGCGAATGATGCAAATAGCCATCAGGGTAAATAAAACGAGCCAG
>JAUILX010000039.1 GCA_030433395.1 Chlamydiia bacterium | reverse complement strand
CTGCATTCAGCCCTAGAAAAGTGCCATAAGGCGCGTGCACTCGGAGCTAGCCTAATCGATCTTGACTGTGTCCATGCTGAAGTTTTAGCAGAGCTTGGAAGCGTTAAGAATCGGTTGAAGAATTTACGCAAGGCCGAAGAGATTACAGATGAGCTCGTCGATAAATATCCTAAGCATGTTGGTGTGCGCTCATCTCACGGCTATGTGCTTTTAAGTCTTGCTGAATATTTCAATTGCCTCGACTATTATCTACTGGCTGTAGAGGCGTTTCAAACGGCACTATCTACCGACCGCACGCTTCATTCACTATGGCATGCGATGGGAACGGTTTATGTCACGATTGCACCTATGGAAGATGAGGCTATCTTACAACTCGAACGTGCTGTACGCTTTTTTGAAAAAGCCATCGAGATCAAGAGCGATCCTATTTATCATTTTGATCTCGGTACAGCTCAAACAATGCTCGCTGAACAAACCGAGAACACAGCTTTGGTTGCAGCAGCCATTGAAAACCTTGAATACGCTCTTAGCGCGCAAAAAAATGCGTTCTATCTTTATCCCGATTGGCTAGCTTCTTATTCAAAAGCGCTAGCTCTTGCTGGTCAATTCAATGACTCTAATGACTATTTAGAAAAGTCTCTAGATATTCTCGATCATTTGCAAACGCTTGCTCCTGATTATCCTGATTTGCACTACCGCCTAGCGATGACTTATGCAGCTTCTGCTGATATTTTGGGCTGTGAAGAGCTCTTTTCTGCTGCTACACACCACTTCCGCATCGCAGACCAGCACAATCCAGAAGATGACAATCTATTGATTGATTGGGCTACAACGCTGATGCATTGGTCGGAGCACAATTCCACACAATTCCCTCTTTTGCTAGAGGCAAAGCGCAAGCTGATCAGCGCTGCCAAACTGGGTAATGCAACAGCTTATTACTCGCTAGCTGAAGTTTGCGCAACGCTTCAAGAAGCCGATAGGGCGATACTTTACTTAAAACGAGCTCATAAATTTGGAGCTCTTCCAGTTCTCGACGAGGTGATTGATGACGAATGGCTCGAACCATTGCACAACTCGCAATCTTTCCAAGATTTTATTGTCGAAGTCCAAAAAGCCACTTCCAATAACTCGTAAAAACGCAATTGGTGCGGGTTAAAAAGTCTGTCATATGTTACGCTATGTAAAACTCTGAGGACTCTATGAACTTGAATGCCCGCTCTTTTATTTTTATCTTTGCCATGACATCACTTTTTTTTGGCCTGACTTGGTATTTTGATAAAGGCAAACCAAAAACTGATCAACCCCAAGTTGAAGTCGTCACTGACGAGTTCTCGGATCGCAGAGCTAGCATCAATGATTTGCCTCTTTCACGTCTATACTTAGATCCGGCTGGCAAAGAGTTTGCAACGCTTGCAGTCGATGATCAGGGCCATTTCATTACAACGAGCTGGACTAAAGACTTACCAAATGAGCTATACGCTCTACAAGGACGTGGAGCTTTGGTCCCTGTTCAACTCAACACGCAAGAGAAAAACGCTGTTTTGTACTCTCAGTCTAAAAGCATGAAAATGCCCGTGGTTACTGTAGACCATTATAGTGACGTCCAAGTGATCGATATGCGTGATGGCAAGGTCTATTTGGGCGAGTACAATGGAGGACAAATCTCCTTTCCAGCTGATAAGCCAAGTGGAGATGCCATTGTCCTTTACAAAAGCGGATCTCAATACTTGCCTATGGGTACCTTTGATGATGGCACTTTCACAAGCTTCACCGAATTGACATCGTTCAATGTCGCTACTGTATCGCCTGCTAAACCTCAGATTCAACGAAGCCGTGCTGAGCAACTTTATGTTCTTGAAAATGCCTATCAACAAGTTGTTTTTTCTAGTATTGGTGGAGCTATCTCTGAAATCAATCTTCCATTTAAAGACTCTGATGATGAACAAAGCATCGTATTGCCTATTAACTTTGACCGTGAAATTGAAAAAGATAGTCCCGGCAACGCCTTGTTCCCAATGCAAAGTGCACACGGGGCAGGTGGCAGTGAAGTGCAACCAAAAAAAGGTGGCTATTATCCCCTGCTTAGACGTGGAATCAACAATGCTAGCGGCTCACCGAAAATTGAGGTGCCGCCGCGCTACTACGCAACGAATATTGTGGGTGAAACGCCTGAGGCTGCTAAGGCCAATTTTAGCATGAGCTCTATAGGCAAGGATTTCATAGAATTTCAAGGAACTATTGCATCAGCTCGTGTTACTAAACGCTATAGCTTTTCTAAAGCAATAGAAACGGCCCCTTATTGCCTGGATTTGCAAGTAACAATTGATGGTGATGCTAGCGGCCTTTGGCTGACAAGCGGCGTACCAGATGTTGAGATCATTTCAAACCGCGCAGCTCCAGTTCTAAAGTACCGCGCAACGGTTGGAGAACGAACAAGCGTTGACAAAGTCAAGATGCCAAAGCAAGCTGTCACCTACTCTGATGTGCGCCCTGACTGGATTTGCAATTCAAACGGGTATTTTGGCGTTATTATCGATCCTTTACAAGGCAAACCTGAAAGCTTCCAAGCAAGCTTAGTTCCAGGTATTCTTGATCCCACACGACTAACGACTGTCGATGGTGGCCACAAGCTCTATCCGGCTGATAAATATCCTGGATACGAGATGCTCGTCCCTTTAAAGACTGGCACTCAAACCTACCGCCTTTATGCCGGCCCCTTCCAACGCAACTTACTTGGCAGACTCGATAAAGTCTTCTCTGTTCCTGCGACTGGATATAACCCTGATTATGAAGCAGCATGGAGCTTTCATGGCTGGTTTGCTTTTATCTCTGAACCTTTTGCAAAGTTTTTATTCTTGCTGATGCAAGGCTTTCATGCGCTAACGGGATCTTGGGGACTATCAATCATTTTGCTGACTGTAGCTTTGCGCTTAATGCTCTATCCTCTGAATGCCTGGTCAATCAAGTCAACGATGCGCATGCAAAAATTGCAGCCTAAAATTGCTGAGATTCAGGCCCGCGTTAAAAAGGGAGATAAAAAAGCTCAACTAGAGATGATGGCCGTTTACCGAGAACACAAAGTCAACCCATTCACTGGTGGCTGCTTACCGATGTTGATCCAAATGCCTTTCTTAATTGGAATGTTTGATCTTCTCAAATCAGCTTTTGATCTGCGCGGCGCTCCGTTTATTCCAGGCTGGATCAATAACTTGGCAGCACCTGATGTCTTATTCTCTTGGAATACGCCTATTCCCTTCTTTGGCACTTCGTTTCATCTCTTACCCTTTTTATTGGGCGGTGTGATGTATTTTAATCAGAAAATGATGATGAAACGCAAGGCAACTCCTGGAGAGGAACTTGATGACAAAGCTAAACAAGCTAAAATGATGGGCAATGTCATGGCCATTGTCTTCACGTTCATTTTCTATAAATTCCCATCCGGGCTGAATCTCTACTGGCTATCTTCAATGCTTTTGGGTATGGTGCAACAAAAATGGATGATGAATAAACAGCCACCTACTCCTGATGTTGAAGTGCAACCAAAACCAACATCTGGGCTGAAAAAACGGCGTCACTAAGCCTTATGAAAGCTTGGAATCAGTTTTGCGAATCGATTAACGATAAATTTGGCAGAGATGCTTGCAGGCCCTGGCTAAGCGGTTGCAAGGTGATCAAATTTGATGCTCGCAATCTCTATTTGGAACTTCGCGATGCTTTTGTCAGACAGTGGTTTGATCAGTATATTCGCCCCCTTTTAAACGATAAGCTTCGCTCTGAAAGTGGCCACGCAATCAAAGTCCATATCACTCTTGCAGGGTTGGCGCCTAAAGAGCAAAGCAAACCTACTCCAAAACCCACTTTTAAGTACTTGCCTGATCTTACACCATCTGAAATGTCATTTGACACGTTCATCTCAGATTCTATTGCTCCAAAGCTTTTAAAAGAGCTTTTAGAAAATCAAACGCAGTTCAATCCAGTGTTTCTTTACGGCCTACCAGGTTCAGGAAAAACGCACCTGCTCACAGCTTTTGCAAATGCGATGAAGGGCGCTTTTTATGTACACGCGCAAACCTTCACAGAACATGTTGTCAATGCTATGCGCACATCTGATATGGATAATTTCCGTAACACCTACCGCAATATTAAGGCTCTTTTAGTCGATGATATCTCAATCTTAAAAGGGCGCTCTGCTACACAAGAGGAGTTTTTTCATACATTCAATGCTCTACACACAGCCGGCGTACAAATCATTGTCACTTCTAGACAACTACCTCAAGAACTTATGGGTATTGAAAAGCGTCTTATTTCACGCTTTGAGTGGGGCTTAACGCTAACCATTGAGCCACCCACTCAGACTGAACTAAGCCAAATTCTCTCTTCTAGAGTTGATTTGTGCGACGATGCAAACTCATATGTTATCAAACATTTTGACACATCGTCAAAACTTGCAAAAGCCATTGAAGCTCTACATTTACGCGCGCACATGGAAAATATCACCGCCCCTTTAACAGAGTTAAAAGTTGCCCAGCTTCTAAGTGATTTGATTGAGCAGCAAAAAAAAACGATGCTTGCCCCCCAAACAATTGTCAAAGCTGTTGCTGATCACTTTGAAATCAGATCGGAAGACTTGCTCGGTAGGTCACAATCAAAAGAGTGCACCCTGCCCAGGCAGATTGCGATGTTTTTTATTCGCAATAAACTTAAAATGCCTTACTCAAAAATAGGTGAGCATTTTGACCGAGACCACAGCACAGTGATGGCAAGTTGTAAAAGTATTGAAAAGCAGAAGGACACGGTTGCCCGTGCCCTTGAAAAAATCGAAATTAAACTTTTGTGAAACGATCGCCAGGTTTGAAGTCGTCGTCTTTTTTCGGATTTTGCTGGTGATGTTGCTGGAACTGTTGTTCTGGTGGAGCACCCCAATCGCGTGGCTCAAACTCTTCTTTTCCTTCAACTAGATCTTTAGCTTTCTTGCGCCATTTTTCAACAGCTTCAACAAATAAGGGTGCGAAACGGCGCAGAGCGTTAGCTTCTGCTGAAGATCCCATTTCGATGACTGAATGCATCAATATAAGCTCCTCACGCACCGCAACACCGACACCTCCGCCAGCCATTTGGCCACCGAGCATTGACCCTTCGAGTAGGGCCTCATAAAGCTTGAGCTTCATTTGCGGATCTTTCGGCAAACCATCTAAGATCGGCGAATAAAGATATAGGCGATCTGAGTTTGGCTCATAAGTTAGGTGAAGGGAAAATGCGTTATCAATCCCTAAAATACATGTGTTATTTTCGTCAAAGTTCAAACCCTCTAGGTTGAGCTCTTTTCCAAATTCTCTTAAATTATGTTTAGCGTTTTCAAGTGACATTAAGGTGCCTCCATTGCATCCGTAGTTAAGCTTTCATTCAGCATGCTCCACTTTGAAATTTAATACAAGATCTATTTGACAAACCCCTATTAAACATTTTACTCTGCAAAAATGTCACTAAAAGAATCTTTAGAAAAATGCATCATCTACGAGATGCATGTACGTGGATTTACGCAGCACTCCTCAAGCGGTGTAAAGCACCCTGGAACATACCTAGGAGCGATTGAAAAAATTCCTCATCTTTTAGATCTGGGAATTAACTGCGTAGAGCTCATGCCCATCTTCCAATTTGATTCTACTCGCAATTATTGGGGTTATGACACAACTGATTTTTTTGCGCCTATGGATCGCTACGCGCTTAAAGATCCAGTAGCCGAATTTAAAGCACTTGTAGATGCACTACATGATGCCGGAATTGAGATTATACTAGATGTCGTCTACAACCACAGCCCAAATCTTCCTTCTGAGTACTACATCATGAAAAATGAAGAGCACACAAATTACTCAGGCTGTGGAAACACACTAAGCGCAAACACCTCTCCGATGAAAGAGCTCATTATCGAATCGTTGCACTACTGGGTTGATGAATTTAATGTTGATGGTTTTCGTTTTGACCTAGCAGCTTGCTTAACACGCGGACCTGACGGAAACAGACTCAATCCAGCACCTATTATTGATGAAATATCCGCACAATTTAAAGAAAAAAAACTCATTGCTGAGCCCTGGGATGCTGCCGGACTTCATCTACTTGGTCAATTTCCTCCAGACTGGGGCGAATGGAACGACCAGTATCGCGACGGAGTGCGCAAGCACATCAATTTTAATGAACCCTTTAACGAACAGTGGAATGCTCGCTCAGTCCCTATCAATTATGTCACATCACACGATGGCTTCACTTTAAATGACCTTGTCACCTACCCTGAAAAACGCAACGAAAATAATCATGAAAATAACCGAGATGGGACAGATCAAAACTTTAGCATTAAAGCTGCCAACAAGCAGGCTAACATGAAAGCTTTCATTGAGCACCTCTTAAACTCACAGGGAACTCCTATGATTCTTATGGGCGACGAATATGGTCACTCGCGCAAAGGCAATAACAACCCGTGGTGCCAAGACAATGAGCTTAATTGGTTTTTGTGGAATCAATTAGATGCAAATCTAGACTGGTACAATTTTGTCAAAGATTGTATAGTGAGGCGAAAAGAGAGGCTCCAATGATCAAAGTAATGATGTTTGCTATTTGCACAATACTCACAATGGGTTGCAATCGATCCAGCACAAATCAAATTAGCTTATTTAAAGACGATGGACATCGTAAAGCGTCCGTTGCGCTAGTCCCAGTGATTGACAATAGCGATTCTGAGCTACCCTGGAGCCTGTCTGAGGAATTTACTGAAGCCATCTCACAAAAACTTGCTTCGCGAGGCGGAGTGCACCTAGTGGATGAGTCTGATGTCATTAATACTCTTGATGCAATCGATGCCAGTTGCCAACCCTTTAGCAAAGATATGCACTGGATGAAAAAGTCATTTCCCACACAAGAGTTTTTAGTTTTTATCGAGCTTGTTGACCACTATTTACATACACATCCAAATCAAAAAATTGCCGAGCTTGAAGATGGTCGCTATAGTTTTTTAGACCTGACAATGCGTCTACGTATCGTTGACTTGCGTGAGGACGAGCCAAAGATCGTCTTACAAGAGCTTATCCATCATGATCACAACATTCCAAAGCTTTTTGCAAACATCGATTACAGTGAAAAGCATTGGGGCAAAACAAGCTTTTCCATCACACCCGTGGGCCTTGCACATTCTCAGCTAACGCGCGAGGTTGTGAGCCGATTAGAAGATTACATCTCAATAGCCAAGTCTCGCTAAATGCTGCATCTAACAGCTGAAAAACTTTCTGACCATTTACAAGCAACAGCTTGGCTTGGAGCTGTTGGCATCCTCACCTCGTTTGTAGCCTCTCGTTATGGCTTTTTTCGCTTTCGCGAAAAAGCTAAAAATGTGCTCATCAGCACTCCTGCCCTCATCGAGCTCTTGCTTATTTACTTTATCGTGTCTTTTTTGAGCCCCCTACTTTTGATCCGCCTCATCATGCCCATTGCAAAAAGCTTGCAAGTCAACTGGTCAAGCTTTCTCATGGTTTCATTGCAGCTTGCCTCTGAAATACTCATCATCTTGCTAATTACCCTCTACGCATTTGCTCATAAGCGCATCAATATGAGAGGCATTTTTAAAACATCAAGATCATTGCTCCTCTCTGATTTTGGTATGGGCGCTTTAACTTGGGCCATAGCCTTTCCAGTTGTTGCCGCCATTGACGGCATCATGGAATCCATTAACATCTATTTTTTTGGATCAGAAGGACCTTCACAGATTGCTGTCGAGTTCATTCGTATGCTGGCAAACTCTAGTCTACTGTGGCTGGGTCTGCTCATTACAATAGTCATTGCACCCTTCATCGAGGAGTTTATCTTTAGAGGCGTTGTACAGACCTATTTACGCAAGCGAGTTACGCGTATACAAGCAATAGTGCTCTCATCAATATTTTTTGCCGGCGTACACTTTGCGCCATCACAAGGCATCGGCAATATCCCCTTGCTCGTTTCCATTTTTAGCTTCGGTCTCTACCTTGGTTTTATCTATGAAAGGCAAGGGTCATTACTTGCATCGTTTTCACTGCACGCAACTTTTAATGCCTTAAGTATCGTTAGGATTCTTTATGCCACTTGAACATGTTAAAGTCACATATGCAAGTGCTACGCAAAGCTCACCCAACCACCCAAACGAAGATCAAAACCTCCTGCTCCCCAAGCACCGCTTCTTTGCCGTTGCCGACGGCCTCGGCGGCCATCAAGGAGGCGCTTTAGCCTCGCACACAGCCA
>JAUILX010000197.1 GCA_030433395.1 Chlamydiia bacterium | reverse complement strand
CTGGTATGAGTATGCTTCATCGTGTTCTTAGAAGAAATGAAGCTGCTCTAGAAGAAGTCTGTAACGCAATAGAACTAGAAGAAATCTGTCCGGAACATATTCCAACCAATGAAGTCGCATTAACACAGTTTGTTCTTAAAGAAGTACGATCAGGCTATTGCGAGCGACTCATACGGTGCCTTGACGCTGGCCTTTTCTCTGTTGTACATGATGTGCTCTTTTTTCAAGGACGTTTTAGAGAAGGTGTCTTCGAACAGTTTACAGCTCAAACTGTTAGAGAGCTTTTCTCTAAATCAGCTGATAAGGGAGCTCCTCAACTTCTCACACTTTTACTTGCTCAAGATCCATTTCATGCCCGACTTTCTTATTATGATTTCGGTAAAGCATTTTGGGGAGCTGTTGGAAATGGACATCTTGAATGCCTACAAACTCTCCTTGATCACGAAGGCCTTCTTGATCGAATTCGTGATGATGATTTAGGATCAGTATTGTCCAATGCTGCTAAAAATGGACGCCTCGAATGCCTACAAATTCTCCTTTCTCACAAAGGCCGTGTTGATCGAATTCCTGAACAGATATTAGGATCTGGATTGGGATGGGCATTGGCGAGTGCTGCTAAAAATGGACACCTTGAATGCTTACAAACTCTCCTTGACCACGAAGGCCTTGTTGATCGAGCGCATATGCGTCATTTAGGACTTGGATTGCTGGACGCTGCTGGAAATGGACATCTTGAATGCTTACAAGCTCTCCTTTCACACGACGGACTTGTTGATCGAGTTCCTAATGATCAATTAAGATATGGATTGGAAGATGCTGCTAAAAATGGACATCACAAATGCCTACAAGCTCTCCTTGACCACGAAGGACTTGTTGATCGAGTTCCTGATGAAAAGTTAGAGGAAGTATTTAAGGCAGCTGTGGAAAAAGGCCATGTTGAATGCCTTCACGCCATTTTGGCCAATGAGGCAGTCGCTGCACGCATTCCAAACCAAGAGCTAGTGGCAGAAACGAGAGCCCGGCTCGCAGTTTAGTCTCACTTTTTCAACTAATATGAAGATGATGTCATGGCTGATAATGGTCATGACTTCAGCTTTAAAATTCATACACAAAACACGCGTTTAAAGAGTGCATGACACGTGTTCTTGTTGGCTATGCACGTGAAGATGGTGATTCAATCCGTAAGCAAAAGGCTCAGCAATTTCTCCATAGCATATGGGAATGGCTCGGCAGCCCGGAAACAGACGAAGGCCTCGACTTCGCCCCAAACCACATGTGGGATTCTCTACCTGCCTTTGTAGGTGCATTCCTTGACTGCCAAATGGGATAAAATATATCTCATTAATTCTTATATGGTTGGAGAATCACTCTAAATAATTAAAAAAATTTGTATGTTTAAAACATTACATAATGATATACTTTTAAGTAATTAAAAGTATGAGGAGAGAATAATGGCAGCTTCTGCAAGTAGTTCAAGTAGCTCAAGTAGTTTTTTACCAGCCACAGCAGCATCTCATGATGCATCAAGTACGATTTTCCCTGATGAAATTGC
>JAUILX010000196.1 GCA_030433395.1 Chlamydiia bacterium | reverse complement strand
GAATAAGTTAAGAGCTGACCGCCATCAGTTATGTCTTGTCTCCAACTATGCCTTGACGATCCCTGAAAGTGGCCTGCTGCGATGTGAGCAATAGGTTTTTGATTCTGATTAAGTACGCAAAAATCTGCAGTGCCTAAAGAGAGCCATTTTTCGCCACAGAGCAAATTGGGATGGGGGGTAAAGCGAAAGTTGTCAATGGCTGGCTTACTAAAAATTGCAAGTCCAGATGAAAAAGCAAAAAGATTCGTGTTTAGGTGAAGATAGCTGTGTGCATACTTCCCTTTAAGGCGCTCAAAGAGGCTCTTTGCAAGTTCTGGCTCAAAAACCTCTTGCAAAACGATGAGGTCTGCATCGATTTCAAGCAGTAGTTTGGCCATGCCGTCAACGCGCTCTTTCCATGGCTTGGCTCCCACAAGAAAATCTGGCAATCCCAAGACATTCCAAGTGACAATGGAGAGCTCTTTTTGGTCAGTAATTTGCAGCTCTGGTGCCGTGCCATCGAGGTGTACAAAAGTATTTGCATCGATTGGAACCACTGTTGATGGAGCGCATGCGTAGAGGAGCATAAGCGCAAATATAGGTAGTAATTTCTTCATATCTTCACACTACCACAAAGGACCCAAGTTGATCTAATAGAAATTTGATTGTACTTTAAAAAACCTATTGATAAGATCACATCAGGAGGACGGTATGAAAAAGTTATGGGTTTTGATTGCTGATAGCAGTCGCGCAGAGATCGTTGAAGTTGAAGGGATTGGCAAAAAGATCTTACCAGTAGACAATTTAAAGCACGACAAATCTCGTGCACGAAACCGCGCCATTGATACTGATCGTCCTGGACGCATGAATGATCGTGTTGGGGGCCAGCGACATGCAATGGAAAACCATCACGATGCTCACACCCACGAGCGTGAAATTTTTGCAAAGCAGATCATCGAAGCTTTAGAGCATGCTCTTTCTAATCATAAATTTGAGCAATTTGCAATTGTAGCTCCTGCAGCTTTGCTCGGCGATCTCAATCACTCGATGGGAAAAACACTTAAGAAAGCACTTCTTAAGGAAGTCACACACGACATTGCTGGTATTTCGGATGAGAAAAAGCGCCATGACCTCATGTGCAAGTATCTCGATCTTTGGAATCATTAAGGTTGCGTTTAATTTTTACTTGATGTACCTTTGCGACTGATGTCGCTCTCTCCACTTCTAACAGTCTCTTCCTCATTCACATCTTCTGTAGGTTCGTCTCTTGAGATTCCAGAAGAAGATGAGCCTCCTGTAATAACTGAAGTCAAGGGAAGCCTCCCGCATTTAAGCATCCGTAAAATTGATACTGAACGCTCAGCCATAATTATTAGACGGAAGATGAAGATCAATATCCAAGATCAATATCACCGTCTGGTCACATTGATTGTTGAGCTTTACAATAAAAAGATTCTCTCAAACCAGGAAGAGGCGCAAACGGGGATTTATGAGCAAAGAGGTAGCTGCTCATTAGGCGATTATGATATGACCCTTTTCACAGCCTCTCAAATAAAGATCCACGGGCATATTGAAGAGTTGCGTGAATATG
>JAUILX010000195.1 GCA_030433395.1 Chlamydiia bacterium | reverse complement strand
CAAAAAATTCTTTAGCCTATCGCAGGAAGAAAAACGCAAATGCCTTGATCCAAATATAGGTGGCCAAAGAGGATATGTTGAAAGTGAATCAGCAAAAGGTCAGCCTTTAAAAGATTTTAAAGAATTTTATCACATTGGGCGAGAACTTGGTGATGATGAATTAAAAGAGCTGGGTTATGCCAAAAACATTTGGCCAGAAGATGGTCAGCTAAAAGAAAAAAGCCTAAAACTATTCCAATCACTTGAGGAGGCCTCCAAAGGTCTGGAAGAGGCTATTTCACTTGCAATGGGTCAAAACAGATCATTTATGTCTGAGATAATTGAGAAGGGAAATACTCTAATTCGTGCCATCCACTATCCTGCGAATCCTCCAGAAAATCAAATTTGGGCAGCAGCGCATACAGACATCAATCTATTCACGATTTTACCAAGAGCCACAGCAGACGGCTTGCAGGTGTTAGGGAAGGATGGTAAATGGATAACAGTAAAAGTCCCAGAAAATGCCTTCATTGTTAACGGGAGCGATATGCTCACACATTTAACAAATGGAGAATTTCGAAGTAGCGTTCACCGCGTTGTTTCAATGGGTGATGACTGCGAGCGATACTCAATGGTCATGTTCGTGCATCCAAGAAACGAAGTGGATTTAACCCCTCGAGCAGAAAACATCGCTCGCACAGGCGGGGAGCAAAAATTTGCTACATGTACAGCTTGGGAGCTTTTGTTTGAAAGACTCGCTGATTTAGGACTAGCAGGACCTTCGATGCTACAAGCGCTTGGGCAAAGCGGCTTTTTAGAAAGACAGATCGAGATTGGAAAAAGTAGTCCAGAGGCTTTACTTGCCGTTCATAGCGCAGGCTTTAGCAGCATGGAAGTCGAAAACCACCTGCAAGAGGAAGGTCTCTTGCACCAATCAGAAGAATAATGTAAACTCATCCTATATGAAAAAAGTTATTCTTACAGGGGACCGGCCAACCGGTCCCCTACATTTAGGGCACTATGTTGGTTCGCTAAAAGCTCGCGTGGAGCTGCAAAATGAGTATCAGCAATTCATCATGATAGCCGATGCCCAGGCTCTTACAGATCATGCCAAGGAGCCTGAGAAAATCAAAGGATTCGTCACAGAAGTGATGCTTGACTACTTAAGCGTTGGTATCGACCCAACTATCTCAACCTGTTTTATCCAATCAGAAATACCCCAACTCTTTGAGCTTAGCGCCTATTTTTTAAACCTCGTTACATGGAATCGTCTTAAGCACAACCCAACTGTTAAGCAAGAGATTGTTCAAAAAGGATTTGGTGATGCAGTACCTGCAGGTTTTATGACCTATCCCATCTTTCAAGCAGCCGATATCACAGCCTTCAAAGCAGATCTTGTTCCAGTAGGGGAGGACCAACGCCCGATGATTGAACAAACCAACGAGATCGTCGATAAATTCAACGCAACCTATCATTGCAGCGTTCTAAAGCGCTGCCAGGCACATATTCCTAAAATGGCACGCCTTCCTGGAATAGATGGAACAGCTAAAATGAGCAAAACCCTGAACAATGCTATTTTTCTCTCTGATGATAGCGATACTG
>JAUILX010000038.1 GCA_030433395.1 Chlamydiia bacterium | reverse complement strand
CAGCATAGCGAAGGGCTTATTTGCTTATCCGGGCCGCTCTCATCAAAGTTGTCGCGGCTTGTGATTGAAGGGCAGGATGTGGGCCCGGAGATTGAATGGTATTGCCGCACTTTTGGTGATGATTTTTACCTAGAAGTTCAAAACCACGTTATGGAAACTGACGATGGTTTGTCAAAAGAGAGCTGGCTCCACGCCCAATATCAAGATTTTGTCGACGGACAGCAAAAAGTGATAGCAGCTTTCAAAGAGCTATCAGAAAAGTATGGCGTGCCCCTAGTTGCTACAAACGATGTGCATTATATCAATCGTGACGATTGGAAAGCTCATGAAATATTGATGAACGTGCAGTCCGGCGAGCCTTGCTCCATCATTGAGCGCGACTCTTTCGGAAATCCAAAAGCTAAGGTGCCTAATCCTAAACGGCAGGTGACATCAAGCCACGAGCATGACTTCAAGTCGTATGAGGAGATGAAAAAGCGCTTTGTTGATGTGCCCGAGGCTTTGGAAGAGACTCTGAAAATTGCAGAGAAGTGCACTTTCACATTTGATTTTTCGAAAAGGAACTATCCTGTTTTTGTGCCACCTGAGCTTGAAGATAAGCCTTACACTGCCCAAGAGCGCAAAGTAGCGGCAGAAGAGTACCTTTGCACGCTCTGTCACGCGGCGATCCCTAAAAAATATACAGCTGAGGCGCTCAAACATATCTGCGATAGCGATCCGATGAAAGTTGTTACAGATCGCTTGAATTATGAGTTAGATATCATCATCTCGAAGGGAATGTGTGATTATCTTTTGATTGTGCGCGATTTTATTGCGTGGGCAAAAGAGCAGGGAATCCCTGTAGGTCCGGGCAGGGGATCAGGCGCTGGCTCAATCATTTTGTATTTGATAGGCGTGACCGACATTGAGCCGCTGCGCTTTAGCCTGTTCTTTGAAAGGTTTATCAACCCCGAGCGCCTCTCATACCCTGATATCGATGTTGATATCTGCATGGAAAGGCGTCATGAGGTGATCGATTATACGCTGCGCAAATATGGGCGCGATAATGTCGCGCAGATCATCACATTTGGCACGATGAAAGCGAAGATGGTTGTTCGCGATGTTGGTCGCGTTCTGAGTGTGCCTTTAATCAAAGTGAACAAGATTGCAAAACTCATTCCAGACGATTTAAACATCACGCTTGAAAAAGCCTTAGAAGTGGATCAAGAATTGAAAGCGCTTTGTGAAAGTGACAGCGAGGCGCGTGAGATCATCGAGTATGGTAAAAAGCTTGAAGGCTCGATTCGTAATACTGGTATTCATGCAGCAGGGCTGATCATTTCAGGTGATACCCTCACTAATCACATTCCTATTTGCAACGCTAAAGACTCTGATATTTATGCGACTCAATTTTCAATGAAGCCGGTAGAAGCTGTTGGTATGCTCAAGATCGACTTTTTAGGACTTAAGACATTGACATCAATTCAAAAAGCTGTCGATACGATTGAACAAAGGAGTGGAATTAAAATTGATTGGGGCAACTTACCTCTCGATGATGCCAAAACCTTTGAGCTTCTAACTCAAGGCAAGACAAAAGGAATATTCCAGCTTGAATCTAGTGGTATGCAAGATTTGTCACGTCAGCTGCATATCGATAAATTTGAAGAGATCATCGCTGTAGGAGCCCTTTACAGACCGGGCCCAATGGAGATGATTCCCTCCTTCATTGCGCGTAAGCATGGATCAGAGGTCATTGATAACGACCATCCCCTTATGAAAGACATTTTGGATGAGACCTATGGCATCATGGTTTATCAAGAGCAGGTCATGCAGATTGCACAAAAGCTTGCAGGCTACAGCCTTGGCGAGGGTGATGTGCTGCGCCGTGCGATGGGTAAAAAAGACCATAAAGAGATGGCGAGCCAAAGAGAAAAATTTCGCGCAGGCGCCATTGCAAATGGCATTTCAGAAGAAGTGGCAATACGAATTTTTGATAAAGTTGAAAAGTTTGCATCCTACGGATTTAACAAATCACATGCGACAGCTTATGGCTATTTGAGTTATGTCACAGCATTTTTGAAAGCGAATTATCCCAAGGAGTGGCATGCAGCATTGATGACCACAGATATCGACGACCTAGCAAAAGTGACCAAACATATTAGTGAAGCTGCAGAATTTGACATCCCAACCTTGCCACCTGATGTAAATGAATCAAGCATCCAATTTTTTCCAACAGAAAAGGGTATTCGTTTTGCTTTAGCAGGCATTAAAGGCGTTGGTCATGGGGTCGTTGAAGCCATTTTAGAAGAGCGTAAAAAAAATGGAGCCTTTAAAAATTTATTCGATTTCTTAAAGCGCATTGACACAACGAAAGTGGGCAAAAAAGTCGTTCAGAATCTTATTATTGCTGGATGCTTTGATTGGACAGGGTGGTCACGCAAATGCTTGGTAGAAAATCTAGAACCCATGTTTGAGTGCGCCCTTAGAGAACAAAAAGAAAAATCGAAAGGCGTGATGGATCTGTTTGAGCTCATAGGCGAACAAAAATTGGGGTTTGAAGAGCCTCAAGATACAATAACAGAGCTGCCCAAACAGGAAATCCTAAAAAAAGAAAAAGAGTTGTTAGGATTTTACTTAAGCGGGCATCCAATGGATGAGTACCGCGACACACTTCAACAAATCGATGTGACCCCACTTGAAAGCCTCAAAGAGGTCAAACACGGCAGTGCTATAAAAGCAGCTTTTATTATTGAAAGCGTGTCGACAAAGATTTCCAAGGCGCAGAAAAAATTTGCAATTTTAACCATCAGTGATGGAGTGGAGCGGTATGAGCTGCCGATTTGGCCCAATCAGTATGAAGAAAAAGGACATCTGCTTATAGAGAATTCCCTTATTCTGGCTGTTTTGATTGTCAATAATGAAGATGGAGATGTTTCACTAAAAAATCAATGGTTTGATGAGTTGATTGGATTGGACGAGGCGCGCCTTAGTGAGGCAGAAGATGCATTCAAAAGTGCAAAGCGGTATGCTCGCAAAAAACCTGTGGAAGAAAAAGCGATGACAGAGGCCGAGCCAGCTAAGCAAATTTTAAAAATATTATTTGATGCTGAAAGCGCCAAATTATCTCATATCCTACACCTAAAAAAATTATTTCATACTTATCCTGGTAACGTACCAGTTGAAATCCACTTTCAAGCAGCCGATAAATCGATTGGAAAAATTGATATTGACGCAGGCTGGGGAGTAACTCTTAACTCGCACCTACAGAGTGGTTTGGAGCAACTTCCAAGCTTAATCCGTTGCGGTGTATCTTAAATTATGGTATTATAGGTATTATGTATAATAAAATTCTTTTCTCTTTTGCCCTCTTGGCCACCAGTTTTGGATTTTCAGAGGCTGCATGGGATTATTTTAGTGCTGCCCAGTCTGCAGAACACGAAAAAAACTGGAAAAGCGTCGTTCATAATTGTCATGTCGTCGTTACAACTTACAACAAATCACCTTTTGCATCAGAAGCCCTTTTCATGATGGGAGTTGCCTACTTTGAAATGGAAGAGAACGAGCTTGCCAATGAGTGTTTTTCAGACTACTTAAAAAAGCAAACAACACCCGAAGAATTCGAACAAGCCATCCGCTACAAATTTGAGATTGCACGCCGCTTCGAAGATGGAGCTAAAATGCACTTAATGGGTTGGAAACACATGCCCAAATGGGTGCCTGCAAAAGATCTTGCTATTGAAATCTACGATGAGGTTGTTGCAACATTGCCACGTCATGAGCTAGCATCTGAAGGTCTTTACCGCAAAGCTAAGCTGCTTTATGAATTAAAAGATTACAAACTTGCTATTGACGCTTACCAATCTCTTATCCGCAGATTTCCTAAGCACATGCGTGCCCCTGACAGTTATTTAGGGATTGGAAACGTTTATCTTAAGCAATGTGAAGAAGAGTTTAAAGACCCACAGTATCTTGATCAAGCTGAGATCAACATGCGTAAATTCCGTGCAGATTTTCCAGCAGAAGATCGTTTAGCAGATGCCGAGCAGATGCTCATGGGCATGAAAGAGATGTATGCTAGCGATTTATATGAGACAGGCCAATTTTTTGAGCGCACAAAAAAACAACAAGCAGCAACCCTTTACTACTACAACATAAAAAATCGCTATCCTGGTACAGATGCCGCTAAAAAAGCTGAAAAGCGCCTTAGTAAACTCGACTACTCAAATCCAAAACGCCCCTCATGAAAGCTCTTATTACTGCAGCCCTATTGCTAAGTGGATGCGGCTATCGCTTGTCAACACCTGGTATGGCAGCTGATTACCCTCAAGTGAGCGTGCCTTACGTTGAAGGGGATGTCAGTGGCCTTTTAACAACAGCTCTAGTGCGCGAGCTCAATGCGCGTGGTCGTTTTTCCACCACAGGTCGAGCGCGCTATACACTTAATGCAAAAATCATCAAAGACGATAAAGAACAAATCGGCTGGCGTTTTGATCGCCAGGGCACCAATGCCGACCGCATTAGCCGCTTAAGACCGACAGAGGGTAAGCGTACGATAACCTTGCAAATCTCCATTGAAGATAACACATCTGGCAAACTCGTCTTTGGGCCGTCGAAAGTTTCTGCAGACGTTGATTACGACTACGTTAACTTTGATACCATCTCAGATCTAGCATTTACACCTCCTGGTGGAGGAGCGCCAGTTTCTGTCCTAGCCTTTTCCCTTGGTCAACTCGACGCAGTAGAAGATGCTCAGACCGTGGCCCTCGCCCCCCTTTATCAAAAATTGTCCAAGCTTATTGCAGATGGTCTTGACGCCTGTGACCTCTAGCCTGTATGAATAGATTATGGATATCCCCAAATTAGATAACGCCGTTTTTGTGGCAGAGCTCTCAGAGCTTCCCCGTATGCTCTCGTGGGTAAGGGCAAAATCTAGCCTAGCCGGTTTTAATCAAAGCGCTCGCCATAAAATTGAAGTCTCATTAGAAGAAGTGCTTGTTAACATCATCAAATACGCACATAGCGATACTGCTGGAACAGTGGATCTAACAGCTCATTGGGTTATTGACGACTACATTGAATTTACCCTAAAAGATCGCGGCCAGCCATTCAATCCCGCCAAGCACAAAGCCTCGATCGACACCGATTTGCCTCTTGAAGAGCGCAGCATGGGTGGAGTGGGCATCACCATTGTGAAAGAATTCATGGACGAGATGCAATATAAACGAGATGGCATCTACAACGTCCTCACCCTACGTAAATACTGCAAGACATAACAGCAAACGTTTCATTTGCCGCGCAAAATGAAATTTCCTATGTTGCTAATAATTCCTACAAAGTCTTTAATCGTTTCTAGACTTATTAAGGACGAGCAATGAGGTTTCTTAAGCAGCTAGTCGGTTTTCTGTGGGCTTTGAGTCCTTTAGTAGCAAACCATCCATTACTTGTTGATACCGAGCCAGAGCCCAGCTCTGTTGTAGCCGGTGTTAACGCTATTACAGGTAAGTACGCCTCTAAATACACAGACCTAACCGTTCAAGGTGCTCATCCCATTTCTCTGACGCGAGTCTATTTGGGCAGTGTGCAAGAATCAAAAAGTGGTCAGTTTGATATCACCGGGGGGTGGCGCTGGTTTTGTCATGCAAGCGCAGTCATGGGCCGTTTAGACAAAGACCCAACTCTACACGTGAGTGACTCTAACGGAACATATCTAGCTTTTTTACCAAAAAATAACGTTTCAAAGGCAATCTTCAAGAGCCAAACTTGCAAGCTAGTGCTGAGTGCAAACGCATTAGATGCTGGCTACTGCAATACAAGCCGTGGCATGCCCTCAGCAAAGCATGACATCTCAAGCACCTATGTTGAAACAGAAAAAGATCTCAACGGATTTTTTCTGCACTGTAGCGATGGTACAGTGAGATACTACAAATGCATTGGCAAAGATGAAAACAAAAATCACTGCTTTCTGATTACAAGAGAAAAGCATCCTGATGGAAGCCTAACTCATTATGACTATCGGTTTGAGCTAAAGCGTAGCCTTGAGACCATCAAAAAAATGAGACGTTATGCACATACAAATGGACTCAAACGCATTTGGACAAGCAACCCTGATGGATCTCGCGTCTATGCTTGGCTAAGCATCGATTACAAAGGCAGCAGAAAAGCAACTCGTGACTTTGAAGTCACAACAAGTGATTCAAAATCCATCACCTACAAATATACACGCCTTGAAAATATCGACCCAAATTTTTGGAAAAAAATAGGAAAGCCAGAAGTTTATTTGCTTTCACAAGTGTATGGCGACAACATCCAAAACCAGCAGATCGCCTACTACACAGAAAAAAAACATGCAGACCCGCTCATATGGCTGTATCAATTTCCCAAAAATAGACAGCAAGTCATTAGCTACTACTGTAGTCAAGGGTATGATAGCGTACCCATAACGGGAGAATCAATTAATGTTAAAAACTACAAACACCCTGCTTACCAAAGAGTAAAATCAATCATTACGCGCCATAGAGGAGACAGCACATACATTCAGTATGCTTTTTCTCCAAAACCAGAAGAGCACACCAGCAAAGTCATTGACTCCATGGGAGCCTACCGCTTATTTCAATACAATGAGAGCAGTCGCCTTACCGGAATAAAGCACTTTTCAAAAGATGGAAAGTGTCTAAAATCAGAAAAGCTTAACTGGCAAAACTATCGCTTAGCCTCTAGACAATTGCTAGAAGGGTCAGGACAAATAATCCACACCAGATACTACACCTACGACTCGCATGGAAACATCATAAAAGAAACACTAAAAGGCCCCCAATTAGAGACCACAATTACACGGAGCTATTCTCCAAATGGAAAACACCTGCTCCAAGAAAAGTTTCCAGAAGGGCTTGTCATCAACTATCAATACCTGCCCGGTACAGATCTGCTCACAGCAAAATACCACTGCGATGGCAACCGCGTTATAAAACGTCAACTTTGGAGCTATGACAAAGACAACAGACTCATCGAAACAATTGAAGAAGATACACGCGCAGCTATAAAGAAAATACATCGCATCAAAAAAAATCAAAACGACAATTTTTACGGGATGCCAGAGCTCATTGAAGACCTTTACTTCTGCCCAAATACAAAGCAAGAAATTCTGCTCAAAAAACAAAAACTGCATTATGACAAATACGGCAATATCGAATATCGAGAAATTTTTGATGGCAATAACACATTTCGCTACCGCTTAGACAGCAAATATGACGATCACGGTAATCTCATTTTTCAAAACAACCCACTCGGACAAAAAGCCACCTATAGCTACGATGCCAATGACAACTGCACCTACAAAAAAGACTTTGGAGGAGTGCAAACATATTGCGAATTTGACCTGCAGAATCGACCGATCCAAAAAACCGTTCTCTCACCAGAAGGAGATAAGCGCAACTACCGCAACATCTATAACCAACTCGGTCAAATCATTGAGTCTTGGGATCACTCAGATAACCCCACCCAATTCACCTACGATCCACTCGGCAGATGCATAGCAACGAAGCACCCCAAATGCCCCGTTCGTAAAAGCCCTCCAAAACATCCCATCACCAAAAAAGCCTACGATGCCACAGGTAACATCACACAAAGCCGCGATGCAGATGGAAATATTACAAAAACCACCTACAATGTTTTTGGCCAGCCTCTAATCATTACCTATCCAGATCACTCAACCGAAAGCTATCATTATGATAAATTAGGAAGAGTCACCACCCACATCAACAAAGCTGGAACCCCCACTCACTACACCTACGACGTCCTAGGGCGCATAACCAAAAAAAGCATAGAAGGTGAGCAAAACATAGAAGAAACCTTCGAATATAACGGGTTTGCCTGCACAAAGCATACCGATGCTGAAGGCTACACCACACACAATCAATATGATGGAGCAGGCAGACTGATCAAAACCGAGCGTGAAGGACACATCACAACCTATGCCTACGATGAGCTCGGACGTCAAACCATCAAAACACATCACAATAACAAAAACACCCTAACATACCAAACCAACTTTGACCTTCTTGACAGGCCCATAGAAAATAAAACCCTAGACCAAGAAAACAAAACCCATTTCTACATCAAATACAACTACGATCCCTATGGAAACAAAAATGAAATCCATCGATTTATCGACGGAAAAGTAGCCATAGAGCACTTCACATACGATGGATTCGGGCGTCTGCGTAAACACACCAATGCACTAGGCTCCGAGAAACAACTTCAACAAATCACCACAGCACCCAACCAGATCCAAACCATCAAAACCTTTGATGCCCTAAAGCGACTCATCCTCCTGCAAAAATTCCAAAACAAGCAAGAAATATTTCGCGAAGAAAGGTCATACACCCTTCATGGAGATCTCATTGCGCAAACAAACGGAATAATCCAACCCGTTACAACCCAATGGAAATACGATTCCTGCCACCGCCCAATAAAATTAACAGAAGCCGGCACAAGAACAACCCTAACAACCTACACCCCCACAGGGCAAAAAGCCACCATCACAAAACCAGACGGCGCA